>JBLIKG010000247.1:0-3960 GCA_047636255.1 Roseivirga sp.
AATGTCTAATCCGACAACTATTTTATCCTCGTGCATGGCGTTTACTATAAATTCTTAATTCGATCGATTCTTGGTATTCTATTTACTTATCAAATCATTCGCAGATGATCTGATCCTTGTATTCTACATTCACCCTACTGTAAGTATTCCAACCCTTGGTTGGCATAATTTCTTTAAAGAAGATTTCTAACCTCTTAAATTTGTGCTCAATATCTTCCGCCCTTCCGAACTCCAATCTCTGACCTCCCACTTGAGGAATCATGACAATTTTACCTTTACTGTTCACATCAACCTGAGCAATTTGCATACTCCAGAACTTATCTTCATTTATGAAATTGATCAAATCGAAAAGTTTCAGATCGTATTCATTTTCACTCACATTCCTTCTTTCCGTAAGCTGGTTCATATAGTTGCCTGAAAGAACCACCACACGTGCAGTATACTTGGTTGATGTAGGCAGAATTTCTCCATCCTCACCCAAATAGGCATTTTTACCATTGCCAGCAACGATTCTGGCTATTGGCTTATTTTGAATCGCCTTTACGACCAAATGCCCTGTTAAATCACGAAATACCTGTGCATCCTTGATAAAACTGTGCTTTTCGATGCGAGCTTCAATTTCCTTCAGGTTCACTCTGCCCATAGCATCGCCAAGCATTGTGTCTCCCTTATGCTCGATCACTAAAGACATCACATCGTCTTCATCGATAAAGAAATTCTCGTAGGTGTTCTCGATTTTCACCTCGATGTCACCCACCTTATAGCCTACTTCTCTTTTATCAATAAAGCTGATCATGGAAAGCAATATCAAGCAGCTTCCTATAATTCCGATTATCCTCCAAATTGTCTCTTTTGACTTCATAACAATTCAGTTTTAATGGGTTCAACTAATTTATCTATATCGCCTGCACCAATAATGAGGAGCACCTCTGGTTTCCAAGCCTTTATTTGCTCGATCAAGTCTGCTTTTTGGCAAACCATTTTCTTTTCAACCTTGATGTTTTCAACCAACATTTCCGAGGTAATACCTTCAATTGGAAGTTCTCTTGCTGGGTAGATATCTAATAAAATCACCTCATCAGCAAGGCCTAAGCTTTCCGAAAATCCTTCGGCAAAGTCTCTTGTTCTGCTGAACAAGTGCGGCTGAAAAACGGCCGTTATTTTCTTGTTAGGATATAAATCTCGAACCGATCTTAAGAGCGATTCAATTTCTACGGGATGGTGCGCGTAGTCATCAATGAAGACTAGCTTATCCGTTTTAATAACGTATTCAAACCTACGTTTTACGCCTTGATAGCTACTGATTCCTTCTTTGATTGAGTCGTCATCTGCGCCAAAATACTTGGTGACAGAAATGGCAGCCAAAGCATTTTCAACATTGTGATAGCCCGGCACATTCAATCTGAGTCCCTTAATTACCTTCTTTCCATCAGAATAATCGAATACGAAAGCAGCACCGTCAATTCTAAGATTAGCAGCTGTGATATCTGCTCCTTCAATGGCATAGCTCACATGTTGAATACGACCACTATCTCTAAGAATCTCTTTCCCCACACCTTGCTTCGCGAAGAGCTTACCCTTGTTTTCAATGCTGCTGACGAAATCTGCGAATGATTCCTTTAGGGCATCTTTGTTTCCGTAGATGTCTAAATGATCGGCATCAATGGCGGTTACCACAGCCGCATCTGGTTTTAGTGTTAAAAATGAACGGTCAAATTCATCGGCTTCAATAACAGCGATGGAATTCTTTTGCTCATTCATGATCATATTGGTACCGTAGTTTGTGGCGATACCCCCTAAAAATCCAGTACAATCAATGCCTGCCGTTTTCATTAAGTGAACGATCATTGAGCTGGTGGTGGTTTTACCATGCGTACCTGCCACAGCCACACTGATCATATTCTTTGTAATTAAACCCAGTACCTGGGATCGTTTCATCACCGAATAGCCTTCAGTTTGAAACCAATTCCATTCTTTGTGCTCTTTTGGAATGGCGGGTGTATAGATGATCAGCGCATCTTCTTTCGAAGATTTTACTTTCCCATCAATCAATTCGATATTATCCTCAAAATGAATTGAAATACCCTCTGCTTGCAATTGCTTCGTAAGTACTGTTTCAGTTTTGTCATAACCAGACACAGCTTTGCCATTGTGCTTGAACCACCTGGCCAAAGCACTCATTCCGATCCCTCCGATCCCTAGAAAATACACGCTATGTATGTTCTTTAACTTCACTGAATCAACTTTACAATTTCGTCTACAATATCTTCTGCCGCATTTGGCTTGGCCAATGCTAGTATGGCAGTACTCAATTCGGTCTGTTTTGCCTGATCATTAATCAGTTCAATAGCCCGATCAATCAACTCTTCTCTTGCGGCCACATCCTTTACTAATAGTGCAGCTTCGTTATCTACTAAAGCTTTGGCATTTTTAGTTTGATGGTCTTCGGCCACATTTGGCGAAGGCACAAAAATCGTTGGCTTGCCAGCTATACTAATCTCAGAAACCGATAATGCCCCAGCACGGGAAATCACAACATCAGCTGCTGCATAGGCCAAATCCATCTCTTTCAAAAACTCGAAAAGCTGAATGCCTTCTGGGTTTCCCAAGTCTGCTAATTTTTGCTTCATCTCTGCGTGGTAGAATTTACCACACTGCCAAAGCACTTGCACTTTGGCATCAATCAGTTTTGAAAGCCCCAAAATCATGCTGTCATTCAATGTTCTGGCACCTAAACTTCCACCCAAAATCAATAGTACCGGTTGGTCATTCAATTTAAAATGAGCCAAGGCAGCAGGTTTCTTACCTGATAAATCAACAATGTCCTTTCTAACTGGATTGCCTGTAAAAGCAATTTTTTGAGAAGGGAAAAACTTATCCATATCTGGATAGGCCACACAAATTTTTTGTACTCTTTTCGCCAAGATCTTGTTTGTCAACCCAGCGTATGAGTTTTGCTCTTGGATTACCGAAGGAATGCCTTTTCGCGTAGCCACCCTTAAAAGTGGGCCACTCGCATAACCACCAACACCTATCACAGCATGGGGCTTGAACCTTCTGATTATTCCAGCGCTTTTTGCCAAGCTATTGATCACTTTCAATGGAAAAGAAAGGTTGTCCAAAGTAAGCTTTCGTTGTAAACCACTGATCCAAAGACCAATTATTTCATAACCAGCTTCAGGCACCTTTTGCATTTCCATTTTGCCTTGGGCACCGACAAAAAGAATCTCAGACTTTTCGAAACGAGCCCGAAAAGCATTGGCAATGGCAATAGCAGGATATATATGTCCCCCAGTGCCGCCACCGCTAATTATGATTCGATATGGTCTTTCAGTTGCTATGATTAATGTGCTTTAGCTGTATTTCTTATATCGCCTGTTAAGGCCGAAAAATCTTCTTGTTCTCCACGGCTTACACTTAGGACAATACCTAGCGCTAAGCCTGTGAATAATAATGAGGTTCCCCCCATGCTTATCAATGGTAAGGTTTGACCAGTTACTGGTCCAAGTCCTACGACTACTCCAATATTGACCAAGGCTTGAATTACAATGGCAAAACTGAGTCCTGCCGAAAGTAGTCCTCCAAAAGCCCTATCGCTATTCGCTACGACTCGCATTCCTCGGTACAATAAAACGAGGTAAAGAAAGAGCACGAATACGCCCCCAATCATCCCGTATTCCTCGATAATAATTGCATACACAAAATCAGAATAAGGATAGGGAAGGAAATTTCTTTGATCACTTTTACCAGGACCCTTTCCAATTATCCCTCCAGTAGCAATGGCGATATAAGATTGCTGAGCTTGATAAGGCACTTCCTCTTGGCTCATAAAATCTGTGACCCTACTAATTGCGGTTCTACCCCTTTGACCAAAACTTACGGCAAGCACTCCTACAAAAACACCTACTACAACAAGCATTGCTAAATATTTAGTCGGAACCCTTCCGATGAATAGCAATA
>JBLIKG010000248.1:0-3942 GCA_047636255.1 Roseivirga sp.
TTCATAAAAATTTCAAGCCCGCTTTTATGAAAAAGATCTTACGCTACATCCTATTTTTCTTGTTGTTCGCTTTTGTAGTTATTCAGTTTATTGCTAGACCTGAAAAAATTAGCGAACCTGTTACCGATTCAGACATTACCCTCGCTTTAAATGTTGATCAAGAAATTAGTGCAATGCTAAAAGGCGCTTGTTATGATTGTCATTCAAACCAACCACGTTATCCTTGGTATGCCTCCGTTGCGCCTATCAATTGGTGGATTGGCGATCATATAGAAGAAGGTAGAGATGAATTAAATTTCTCGCTTTGGTCTACCTTCTCTGCCAAAAAGAGAGATCATAAACTGGAAGAGCTAATCGAGATGATAGAAGAAAGAGAAATGCCATTGCCTAATTATGTGCGATTACACAAGGAAGCTGACCTTTCTGATGAACAAATTGCAGCCTTAGTTAAATGGGCAAAATCAGTGAGAGCTGATATCGCTAATGAACCCGCAAGCGAGTAATCAAAAAAAATGTTAGACATTGAACTTGAGTAAGTCCTATGTCTAACATCTAATTTCTAATATCTCGAAGTCTAATTCCCTGACTTCTCTTTCATCAAGCTGCTACCCTCTCCTTTTACTTGATTCGGGTTTTCATCTACCAAGTCATAGCGCAACGTTCTTCCTTTCAAAGTAGCCGGAAGCCCTTGAGCCATCCATTCTGGCATTGGTGCATCTTTCAAAAAGTGATCGAAGAACTGCCCCATTCGCATGGAAAGGTCTTTTCTGTTCTTGCGCTTCACTAAATTATGGTCCTCACCATTGTATACCACCATCCAAGCGGGCTTCTCTAATCTGCGTAAAGCCATATAAAACTCTATTCCCTGATACCAAGGCACAGACCCATCCTCATCATTGTGCATAATGAACATAGGCGTAGTGATCTCGTCAGCTCTAAATAATGGCGAATTATCGATATAGCGAGTTGGAGTCTCCCATAGCGTTCCGCCTAATCTACTTTGTGTTTTCTCGTATTGGAACATACGGCTCATTCCACTTCCCCAACGTACTCCGCCATAGGCAGAAGTCATATTTACTACGGGTGCACCAGCTCCGGCTGCTGCAAACATGTCGGTTTTAGTCACTAAGTAGGCTACTTGATAACCTCCCCAGCTTTGTCCTTGAATGGCCATTTTATTTTTATCCACAAAACCCATATTCACTACTGCATTCGTGGCAGGAATGATATGGTTATATGCACTTGGCCCCGGATAACCCAATTCATATTTGATATCTGGTACCATCACTAGATAGTCGTTGCTTACGAAATAAGGAATATTCACTGTACTCGCGCTAGGCGCAGGGCTTGGGTGACTATGGAAACTGTCTGATCTTCTTTCATAGAAATACACAATCATTGGATACTTCTTATTTGGATCGAAATTTTCTGGCTTGTATAGAATGGCTTGCATCCTTTCTCCATCTTCAAATGAATTGAATTCAATTAGTTCGGCAGTTCCCCAGTTGTATGGATCTTCTTGTGCGTCAAGGTCGGTCAACTTCTTTAACCCATTCATTTTGTAGCTATTGGCCGCATATAAATCAGCATATTCCGTGTAGGTTGATTTGGTAATCAGTACACGATCTGCATTTTTGGCTTTGATCAAACGACCAAAACTCACATCGTCCATAAGCACTTTGGAAGGATCAGCTACTTTAGAGAAATTAGTTGTGTAAAAACCATCTTGCTTTGTCCATTCGTGGAAGGCACTTAGCAAAACTTCATCCTTCATGGATACAGTTCTTTCTTCTGGGTCCAATCGCTGATAACGGAAAGTAGTTCTGTTTTTTCTTCCAAAACCATTCGTCATGTTCACTGGAGCAGTTTTCCCTTTAGGGTCGAACTTCCAAATGTCGTAGCGGTCATAAATTAAGAAGGCAGCATCTTTATCACTCCAACCTACTGATCCATAAGAACCAGGAAGTGAAGGAGAATCGTGTAATTCATCTGCAAAACTCACATCCATTCCTTCTGTAATATTTTTGATGGAAGAAGTCGTAACATCCATCACTAACCAGTCTTCTTGTTCGCCATCATACCATGTCAAATAATTGCCGCCAGTTGAAAGTGAAGCAAAACCCTGATTCGCTTCAAGCAACAGGGTCGCTTTACCCGTTGTGGTATTCACTTTATAGTAGTCTCTAGGGATTTGCGTATCCCAAGTAAATTGGACTCTATACGGTTGATCATTCATGGCCAATACAAAATCACGATCATTCTTATCGTCTATTGAAACGCTCTCTAATTGCAGGTCACCCAGTTGTGTGAGCTTCATCGATTTCAAATCTAACAAAGCATCGTAGGCACGGCTTTTATCTCTTTTTGCATTCAATTTTTGCATGGGTTGAATGTATGGATCGTTATACGACCAAACATCCACATCGGGCTTTTCATCATCTAGCATTGTAGTATCAGCTTCGTAGTCATATTTGAAAGGTCGAGGGGCTGTACCGAAATACAAACGCTTACCACTTTCAGAAAATCTTGGATTACTATTTTCGTTTACCATCCAATTTTCAGGTAATCCAGCCGTAGTTGTATCTGCAACGATCTTAGCCGCATCAGTTCCCGCTTTCCAATACATTAAACTGAAATATTTATCATCGGTTTTCTCTCCTGAATTCGTAGCAAAAAACACCAATTGTTCACCCGCATCATCAGAAGTCATTTTCTTATAATCCTTCATGCCTTGGTTGAGTGTGATCAACTTTGCATCCTTGGTTTGAAAAGCATAAACACCAGCAGGGTTTAAAGAATCAGCTTCATCTTTCTCGAAAAAGAGATAATTACCTTTTTCTGCCATTGCATATTCAGTAACACCTTCGAATCGATGCTCATTACTATTCGTCAAATTGAAAAGTACCAACTCTGTACCTTTCGATTTAGACTTAGGCTTTTTCTCTTCTTTTTTCTCTTCCTTTTTCTCTTCCGTTCCTTCTTCTTTCTTTTCTTCTTTAGCTTTTTCTTCAAACGGTTTTTCATGTAGGTAGGCTACCCATTGCTCCGACTCATCAGGCAACTGAAAATTCTTTACCCTTGCGATCTTTTTAATTTCTCCACTCTTTAAATTAAGAATGAACAATGAGTCTTTCGGCATTTTATCATTGCTAGTTTTCTTGAGTTTTAGCGATCGCTCTTTTTGGAACTCAGGATTGACAGTGGCAATCACAAAATCACTATTTGTAGAAAACGAGTATCGTCCTGCCCTTTCTATTCTGTAGAGCTTCTCAGAATTAATATTTCTTATTTCTAATACACCATCTCCTGCTTGAGGATTAATAGCATAAGCGGCCCAATTACCATCATTACTTATGTTGGTGGATTGAATGGATTTCCAATCATCATAAACATCGTGTGTGAGAGGTTTCTTTTGTGCAGTGGCCTGCAAGACCAAAAGCACCATGAAAATTGAAAAAAGTGTGATTTTCGATTTCATATATTCAGTTTTAAGTTTTTTAGATACCCATAAAAATATAAAAGTTAGGAACAGTATCTCAACACTTCTTATATTGACGGAGTAGTCAGTCACAAAAACCTTCAAACATTATGATCAAAAAGACTTTATCAATTGCCTTTTTTGTGTTGTTCTCTTGTCAGCTTATGGCACAAAAAACCATCAGCGAAGTAACTAAGGACATGGTTAAAAAAGAGGGCTATTTCAACTATTACTGGGACGAAAAAGGTGGAAAAGTATGGTTAGAAATAGACAAGTTCAATACTGAATTTCTTTATATCAATTCGCTGTCCGCAGGAGTTGGTTCAAATGATATAGGCCTTGACAGAGGTCAATTAGGAGGTACCCAAATTGTTGAATTTAGAAGAGTTGGCCCGAAAATCTTAATGGTTCAACCTAACTATGACTACAGAGCGGTTTCAGACAATCCGAATGAAGTCACTGCG
>JBLIKG010000249.1:0-3930 GCA_047636255.1 Roseivirga sp.
AATAGCGATGGCACAGTTCACAACCTATAATTTAAGCCATTTCCTTAAATAATGTTTTGCCTTTGATGGAAAATTACTTTGATCAAAGTAAGCAGCCAGTGCGAAGCGTCACTTGATTTATGAATTTTTAGATTGCTTCGCGTTGGCATTATGCAAGAATTGAAGGTTTTGGGCTCGCAATGACGTTAATGAACGATGTCTGTTCGAAGCGTCACTGCGAGGCACGAAGCAGTCTAATAGGTTTTTGTAATACAACTGATAGAGAGATTGCTTCTTTGCTAAACTTCATTATCATTTCGTTTAGCGCATCGCAATGACGTTACTGAACGGTGTCTGTTCGAAGCGCCACTGCTAGGCACGAAGCGGTATTATTCAATCATCAAACTGCGCTTGCATTCGTTCGATCCGATCTGAAAGCTTTTCGGTAGTGAATCTGTCGCGAAGACGATCGACCATGATAGGGAAGGAGAAAGGCGTGGCTTTAAGCGGTTTCTTTAATATAATTTCCTGCTTATTGATTCTTTCTAAGGCGGCAATCAACCTTGTTTTTTCAAACTGAAGGGTGAGTACTTCTTCATTGGCTTGCTTTAAAAGTAGGTTCTCGGGGTCATAATCCTTGAAAACCTTAAAAATCATACTGGATGAAGCTTGTAAGTGCTTATAGGTAATGCCCTTACCGGGATATCCTTGAAAAATCAAGCCCGCAATCGAAGCGATGTCTCTGAATTTGCGAGTTGCCATTTCAGTGTTATTGATACTCGCATAAATGTCTTCAAGTAGATTTTCAGTGGAGAATAAATCCAACTCAAGGTAATGCTCTATCTCAATATCCTGATCTGTAAGCAACTCGAAGCCATAGTCGTTAGTAGCTATGGAAAATGTAATTGGCTGGCTTACACTGATGCGATAGGCCATCAAAGCAGCCAGTACTTCATGCACATACTTCCCTTCGAAAGGATAAACATAAATATGAGTGCCTTCACCTGTTTTGATTTGCTCAATAAGCAATTGACTTTCTGTTGGTAAAAGCGATCGCCTACTTTGTTTTTCTAGCAATGGGCGAAGTTTCTGCATTTCTGGTCCTTCAAATTTACCCTGAGCAGCATCTTGTAGTTTCTTACGAATTTTATCAGAGATTAATGAGGAGAATGAAGCTCTTCCACCACCCCAACTGGGCACCACACTGTTCTTCTTGTTTGACTTTTTAACCTGAGCCATCATGTCCTTGATTCTAACCAATTCAAGGTTTCTTCCAGCAAACCAGAAGGAATCCCCAGGATTCAACTTCGCGATGAATGATTCTTCAACTGTGCCAATAAAGCCACCTGTGACATATTTCACTTTGACGGCAGGATCTGAAACGATGGTGCCCATAGAAAGCCGATGGCGCATCGCTGTTCTTCGATTGTTTACTTTGAATTTGCCATCTGCTTCAATTTCTACCTTGGCGTATTCATCGTAAGCGCTCAAAGAATTACCCCCAGTAGTGATGAATTCAAGGCACCACTGCCATTCTTCAATGGTCACATCTTTATAGGCGTTTGTGGATTTGATTTCTTTAAAAAGAGACTCTTGATAAAAGCCAGGGCCAACTGCCAATGTCACTAAAAATTGAACCAGCACATCATAAGACTTAGTTAGTGGCGCCCTGCTTTCGAACTGCATGTTTTGAATGGCTTCTTGCAAAACAGCCGATTCAATCAATTCTAAAGAATGGGTAGGAAGAAAATAGATTTTGCTCGTAGCACCCGGCCGATGTCCACTTCGGCCTGCCCTCTGGAAAAAGCGAGCAATTCCTTTTGGGCTGCCTGCTTGAATTACGGCATCTACTGGCCGAAAATCCACGCCAAGATCTAAGCTCGAAGTGCAGACTACGCATTTTAGTTTTCCGGCATGCAAAGCTTCTTCAACCCATTGGCGAACTTCATTGTCGAGTGAGCCATGATGCATGGCCATTTGACCCGCTAAATCAGGCACTCTTTCAATCATTTTATGGTACCAGATCTCGGTTTGAGATCGCACATTGGTGAATAGCAGGGTAGAAGTGTTTTCTTCAAGAATCGGTAATATTTTTGGAAGCATATGAAGCCCCAAATGCCCTGACCAAGGAAGGTCGTCAACAGAGTCGGGCATGATGGTTTCAACCACAATCTTCTTATTCACTTTGGCTTTGATGATTTCCGCCTGTTCGAAATCAGTACCGAGTAATACTTGAGCTGCTTCTTCTAAATTCCCGATAGTCGCTGAGATTGCCCATACCTTTAATGGAATTACAGTGAGGTGCTTGATCCTTGATAATCCAAGTTCCATTTGTACGCCTCTTTTGCTACCTAGCAGCTCGTGCCATTCGTCAATGATTATGGCTTTAACATTTTTAAAGATTTTCTCTGACTCTTTTTGAGCGAGTAGGACATGAATACTTTCAGGAGTGGTGACTATGGCCGCAGGCATAGATTTGTTCTGCTTTGTTCGCTCTTTTTGGGTGGTGTCTCCAGTTCTTAATCCGACTTCCCAATCCGTATTCAAGTCATCGCAAACTTCTTGCATTGCCCGTTGAATATCCTTGGCTAAAGCCCTTAAAGGGGTTACCCAAATCACTTGAAGCCCTGTTGATTTTTGAGTGGATTGCAAATGTTCCATTACTACCCCAAGCCAAAGCGCATAAGTTTTTCCACTTCCAGTAGGGGCATTGAGCAGACCACTTTTTCCTTTCAGGTAAGCCGACCAAGTTTTCTTCTGGAAATCAAAGGATTTCCAATCTTTGGATTCAAACCATTTTTGGCCAATACTGAGATCAGGATTCATGGGGTATAGCAGAAAACAATTTTAATTCATTTTCGGCACTACCAACACATATAGATTTAGAAAGTTTTGAAAAGCAGTAGAATCATACCCTTTGAACAAAGTTTCACTGCAATTGAAAGTAGTAGGATAAAGTTGAAATTAATTAAAAAGTCGCTTCGTAGTCGATGCGCATTTCGAGTTCCTCTAATGTGCTAACACTTCCTTTTACAAGTTTGGCGCCTCCATTAAAGTAACCTTTGCTCTTTTTAATCTCTATGATTGCAAAATATTCTTTGTCGCCTAAATCGAATTGGTAGTAACCTTGTTTGTTGGGTAGGACAGTGTACTTAGGTTCAATATCCATTTTTTTCAACTTCCTAAGATTATAAAAGGTAATGCCGTTTTCTTGGAAAGTAGAGGCCTCTATAGCTTCTTTGTGATCTACCGAATACAAGAGGATTTTATTTTCTACAGGTTTTGGTTTATTTGGCTCAGCTTCAGGACTTGGCATAAAGTTACCTTTGTATTCCATCACATGACCATAGTAACCACTAATGATGGTAGGCTCATTGATTCTATTAGAAATTTTGACACGGTAATTAAAGGAATACACCTTTTCTGGCTTCTCTGCATCCTTTTTTTTACAGCTTAGGGCTAGAGTGAAAATTATGAAGAGGGAGAGTATAGTTTTAATGCGCATTGAAATCTCTATTTGAGGCCACGAAGTAAATAAAATTATTTGATCAAACCTCGATTTATAACTGAGACAGACCTTGCTTATTGAATATGGCCAATGTTTTAGCAAAATTTAACTTAAAGACTGAGCTGACTTCAAACAAAGAAGGCACCTATTTGCAGGTGCCTTCTTTGTTATCATGTTTAGTTCAACTTATTTATACCAATAATCAGGAATGATAGTCGCTGTTTTGCTTTGTGTTTTTCCATTCATTTCAAGAATAACAGTATACTCTCCAGGTTGAACAGGTCCTGTAACATATTTTGCTGCTGCCATTCTTTCTTCCAAATCTGCTCCGCTCATTCCGAATCGAGCGAATCGAGTTCTCATTTGCTCTAATTGCTCTTCATTTCGCTCGCTTACAATTTCGGACATTGCCCAAATCATACTATTAAGACCTGCAGTAGCTT
>JBLIKG010000250.1:0-3907 GCA_047636255.1 Roseivirga sp.
GGCGGGTTTTAACCTAATCTCTCTTCCTTGTGGTGCATAAAAACCAGGACAGGTAATAGTTATGCCTTCATAGGCATTTAAACTTTGGAAGTGATTTATTAGTTGATTCGAAGCTTCAGCGAAATAGGGTTTGAATGGAAGTGCTAAGTTTCTTTGAACTTTATTCACCAATACTTCAGCTTCGTTGGAATGATGCCAATTGTAGAAAGCCATTAAAGTGTCTAAGCCCAAACCCGCTTTGGATACAAGAATTGCATCCAAAGGAATGTCGGGTTGCAAGCAACCGGAAGTACCAATACGGATAATTTTCAAGCTTTTAAGTCGCTTATTGACTTGCCTAGTCTTAAGATTGACATTCACCAAAGCATCTAACTCTGTCATTAAAAGTTCGACATTATCTGTCCCCATTCCTGAACTAATGACAGATATCCGTTTACCATTCAGTTCGCCAGTATGTGTTATTAACTCCCTACTACTGATTTGATGATCTATTCGATCGAAGTACATGCTCACTTTCGCAACACGACTCGGATCCCCTACGACAATGATTGTATCTGCCACCATTTCGGGCAGCAAACAAAGGTGGAAAACGCTTCCATCTTCATTTAATATAAGTTCTGATTCAGGGATCCTGCGCTTTTCCAAACTATATGATTTTAGCAGGCTCACGCTTCACCCCCTTTAACGGGTTGTAATGATTGGTATCCTTTTGATAATAGCCAGTACCATCATAAGGTCTTCTTTCTGGGTGCTGGCGACATTCATCAGAGCAACAGCCATCCATTAACCAGCCTGCTTCCTCTGACATTGGAATATGGGCATTGCATTCAGGATTTGCACAATTGACCATTCTATCCGTCAAAATTCCTGTAATATGGCATTTTGAAATAATACTAGGGTTTACCTTGTTTACCTCAGCTGTGATCCGGTTATCAAATACGTAACATTTGCCTTCAAAATCTTCGCCATCCTCTTCGATACCGTACTTTATAATTCCTCCATGAAGTTGATAGACATTCTCAAAACCTTGATCTAACAAATAGGCACTCGCCTTTTCGCATTTAATTCCTCCTGTACAATAGGTGATAATCTTCTTACCTCTTAAATCCTCTAAGGCCTTCACTTGCTCCGGGAAATCCCTGAAATTCTCAATATCCAAAGTAAGAGCGTTCTTGAAGCGACCGACCTTATGCTCATAATCACTACGAACATCCAGAATTATGGTATCCTCAGGTTGTTCTCTCAGAATATCTTTAAATTCTGATGGCTCAACATAAGTGCCTGTTCTTTCTCTTGGATTGATATGGCGCAAGCTTGAATGTACAATTTCTGGTTTCACCCTCACGTGTAATTTGGCGAACGCCATTGCATCGTGGGCTTCTACCTTGAATTCAGTATCAGCAAAACGTTCGTCAGATTTGACATAGGCCATATAGGCTTCACAGTCTTCCTTGAGGCCTGAAACAGTTCCGTTTAAGCCTTCTGGAGAAATAATGACCCTACCTCTCAAATTGTTGTGAACACAAAAAAGGTGATGTTCTTCTCTGTATGCTTCGAAATCATTGATTTCTGCATAGCAGTAATAAAGTAAAATTGAATATTGCTTTTCCATATTATCTGCCCCATTTCAAGTGGGGTGACTTTTTTTAGAGACGCTAGACTTTAGACAGCAGACAGCAGACAGCAGACAGCAGACAGCAGAAGTTAATATTTCTTCGGTCTTCATTCATCCTACTTCTGACTTCTTACTCCCTTTTTATACAACAGTCTGACCTGCGGTGCCGACCTTCCTGACTTTTTAAACTTCCTTTGCAGGGTTACCGAAAACCATTGTTCCAGCTTTAACTTCTGCAATAACAACGGAACCCGCACCAATCCTAGCATTCTTACCCACCTTAATGCCAGGCACGATAGTCACTCCTGATCCGATAAAAACATTTTCTCCGATTTGAGCTTCGCTGCCAATTACACTACCCGCTCCTACTTGAACCAAGTCTCCTAATTGAGCGCTATAATCAATACTGGCATTTGTATTCAATAAACAATGATTTCCAATCATCGCATTTGAGCCAATAACCACTCCGCTATTCACGAAATTTCCGTGACCAATATGTGCTGAAGGTGCTATATGAGCATTGCTATGAATGGCATTGACTGGCATTTTCTTTCTACGTTCAAGCATCAATTTCACCAAACCTTTTCTTAAGTCGCGATCGTCAAAGGCGATAAAACCTTCGCATTTTTTACCTATAAGCTTAAGAAACCCGTCATCATCTGTTCGACCTAACACTGAAATACCATTCAATTCTTGACCATGTTTGCTTGAGTCGTCATCTAGGAATCCATAGACTACAACATCGTTGCTTTCAAAGATTTCGAGGGTAGCTTTACCCAATTCATTCGCACCAAATATTATTACTGGATTGTCCATATTGTTAGTTTTCGGGCGGCAAAGTTAGCTTTTTTTGAGCGAAATTCTAAGCAGGATTGCGCACCAATGAAATACCAATATTGCACTCAATGCACCTTTTCGAATTACAATAGTCGTTATGCAATTGAATCAAACCTTGGCTATCGAATGCTGAAGACACATTCCAACCTAAAGATTTCCATAAATCGGTAATATGATTGCTCTCGGCTTTAATTCCAGATAGCAAATTAAGCGCTCGATCAAGAAACATAGGTTCATCTTTATACTTCGACAGCGCTGCTAAAAAAGGAATGGCAGTATTCACAATCAGGTTCTCTTTCGACTTATCGCTTATCCCGTTCAATCGCTTCGCTGATTTTTTGTCAATGGCATAGTGGGTACACCAATAATCCGATTGAAGTACATCTAATTTATCTATAGCTTCATTTCTGTTTTCTATTTCTGAAAAGAAGGAGAATATGTGAGGATAAGTAACAAGTAAGGCTGCCATTTGAGCAATTCTGACCGTAGGATAATTTGACGGCCTTACTTTTGAGAAATGCCATTCATTATAACTTAGAGCTTGTTTAAGGCCATATTTTGCTTGAAGAAATTTATACTCCTTTTGAAGCTGGTAGGCATATTCATCTTTGACATCAACATTCAAAAAACCAGCTTGCCCATAAAGTAATGCTTCTACTTGAAAAAGTCGATTCGCATGCTTATCGATGATTTTTGAGGGTAGGCTTTGGGCTAATCGGAGCATATTTTCAGCATTGGTTTTAAACCCAAAACCTTTAGCTAACCATTGATAAGCCGTTTCTTCCCAATTCTGTTGATTACTTTTAAGAAGATCTATAAAGAGTGCTGATTTCACCTCTAATCTTTCAACCAAGACTTTTTCTAGCATAGAAAGCCTAGTGATAGATTTTGTCTGAGAAAGATAATCTGCACATGGGACCTGTAATTGATTAGAAATCAAATTTTGATACCGATCAAGTAACCCTGGCTTCACCAAACCTTTTAATACAAGCGTTGGTATAGGATTTCCATCTACTGTATAAACTTCCTTATCGCTTTCCCAAACCACATGTAAAATTACATTCTCGTAGTTTGGGTCATCTTGGTGCTGATGTGCATACCAATCCGAAGCAACTACATGGATTTCAATTGATCCATGCCAACGGATGCCATCAATTTCGATGTGCGCTTCTTTAAAATCGGGGCCAGCTAAATGATTATGAAATCCAAGGTTGTTAATTCTTAGTGACTCACCTGATTTTAAGGAAAGCTTATCGGTATTATAATACTGATAACGCCAAATGAAGTGTAGAAATGATTCTGGTAACATTAAGAAGCTTTAGACTTCTTAAATTACAAATATTCAGCTAAATATTTCTTCATTTCTCCCTGTAATTCTTCAGCTCTTTGTCCAGCTACTTTGGCAAAGTCCTCTCCCTGGCTTGCGTAAATTATGCCACGACTCGAATTCACTAG
>JBLIKG010000251.1:0-3870 GCA_047636255.1 Roseivirga sp.
CTTATAGAAAATTCAATTCAAGGTAATTTGATAAGCCATTCAGTGATAGGAATTGGTGTGAATGTGAATCAAGAGAAAATGAATTTTGAAAAGGCCACTTCAATGCTTCTTCAGACAGGTGACAAGTTCGAAATAGATAATTTTTTAGAAATCTTAGTCATTCGAATGGAACAGAACTATTTGCAACTGAAGAATGGTGCCTTTCATCAACTTAAGTCTAAGTACCTGCAGCATTTATTTGGCTTTAAAGTAGAAAAAATTTATCGATCGGAATATTTGTTCAAAGGCCAAATCGAAGATGTGGATGACAGTGGACGATTAATTATACGCACATCAAGCACTCTCAAATCATTTGATTTTAAAGAAGTTGAATTTATCTATTGAAACTCGCTAATTTTTTGATCTTTAATAATCCATGTGGTATCTTTGCAGCAAAAAGGAAAAAGCAAGAACATGTTAGAAACTAGTCTAGAGTACAAAGTAAAAGACATTTCTCAAGCCGATTGGGGAAGAAAAGAAATTGGATTAGCCGAAGCTGAAATGCCAGGTTTAATGTCACTAAGAGAAGAATTTAGTGCTTCTCAGCCACTGAAAGGAGCGAGAATCGCGGGTTGTCTTCACATGACAATTCAAACTGCAGTTTTGATCGAAACTTTAACGGCTCTTGGTGCTGAAGTAAGTTGGTCTTCTTGTAATATTTTCTCTACACAAGATCATGCCGCTGCTGCAATCGCTAAGACAGGTGTTCCTGTTTTTGCTTGGAAAGGAATGAACGAAGAAGAATTTGATTGGTGTATCGAGCAAACTCTTTTTGCTTTTGAAGGTGGTAAACCTCTGAACATGATTTTAGATGACGGAGGTGATTTGACCAATATGGTGTTAGATCGTTATCCTGAGTTAGTCGCAGAGCTTAAAGGTCTTTCTGAAGAAACGACTACTGGTGTACACAGGCTTTATGAAAGAATGAAGAAAGGCACTTTACCAATGCCAGCTATCAATGTTAACGACTCTGTAACCAAGTCAAAATTTGATAACAAGTACGGTTGTAAAGAATCATTGGTAGATGCGATTAGAAGAGCTACTGATGTAATGCTTGCTGGTAAAGTGGCAATTGTTGCTGGTTATGGTGATGTTGGAAAAGGTTCTGCTGCTTCATTAAGCGGAGCAGGTGTGAGAGTAATAGTAACCGAAATTGATCCGATTTGTGCGCTACAAGCTGCCATGGATGGTTACGAAGTAATTAAAATGGAAAATGCAATCCCAAGAGCTCAGATTATAGTTACTGCAACAGGAAACTACAATATCATTAAAGCGAAGGATTTCGAAGCCATGAAAGACAAAACTATCCTTTGTAACATAGGTCATTTTGATAATGAAATTGACATGGCTTGGTTGAATAAAACACACGGAGCAAGCAAAATCGAGATTAAGCCTCAAGTTGATCTTTATAATATCAATGGTAATGATATCATCGTTTTGGCAGAAGGTAGATTAGTGAATTTAGGTTGTGCAACTGGACACCCTTCATTCGTAATGTCAAACTCATTTACTAACCAAACTTTAGCGCAACTTG
Organism: Roseivirga sp.; assembly: GCA_047636255.1. Classification (GTDB taxonomy): domain Bacteria; phylum Bacteroidota; class Bacteroidia; order Cytophagales; family Cyclobacteriaceae; genus Roseivirga. The sequence goes on from JBLIKG010000251.1 coordinate 1,574, forward strand.
AGTTGTGGACAAATGCTGGTGCTTACGAAAATGCAGTTTATACATTGCCTAAGCACTTAGATGAAAAAGTGGCAAGATTACATTTAGCCAAAATTGGTGTAGAACTAGAGACTCTATCTAACGAGCAGGCCGATTATATTGGAGTCACCGTTGAAGGGCCTTATAAGTCTGATACTTACAGATATTAATTAAATTAAAATAGATTTTAGAAAGCCAGCACAAGCTGGCTTTTTTTATGCCTCTTGGTTGATATAGACTAAGTTTTCTCCACTTATACTTTTCTTGAAGTTATATTGGCTAATTGCATTTTCAAATACTTCGGTACAACCTGGTTGCATTCGTTCATGTAGTTCAATAATTAGAAGCTTCACCTTGGGTAACCAACTTTCATAACCAGAATTGAAAACGCTCATCTCCGAACCTTCAATATCTAGTTTCAGAAAGTCAACAGAGTCCCAGCCCATTTTGTTAATTAGATCTTGGATTGAGAATGCTTCAAAGGCTCCTTCTTCATTTTTTGTTGTTTCTATAACTTCGAAGGCCCATTTTTCTGTTTCAGGATTTTTAATTTTGAGATAGGTCGATTTACCCCATATGGCAGACTGGATTCTCTTGATATTAGGGTAATTCAATGTATTCTTCTCAACCATTTCAAAATTGGAGCTATCTGGTTCTATAGCTAAAACTTCAGCTTTAGGGTATTTATTAGCGTAAAAAACAGAAGCATATCCAATATTGGAACCCCCATCAATAATAGTTTTTGGTGAAAATGGCAGATCAATTTCATACCTGATATTCATAAATACTTGTCTAAAAGTAGGTTCATCTGATGTGCCAACTCTTAAAAATAATGGTGAAGGATAATTCGGAATTTCATACTCAACTATTTCTCCTTCGCTTCCTGAATGGAATTTCTGATATAATTTCATTCCTTCCTCTCGGCCGTATTTTTTTATGTATTGCTTAGGCCTGTATCTCTTCTTGAGTTTTGCTTTGATTGGCGCATAGGCTGAATTGGCAATCTTTTTTATAGTGTGGATGAGATGAGGCATTCGATTGATAATGTTTTAGGTGTAAAGGTAATCTCTTTTAGTGATATAAGATTGAAACAAAGCTAGGCACAACCTTAGAGGACTTGATTTAGTATGTTAATATTCTCAAGTAAAATTATTCGCGGAAGATCAAATAATAGGTTTCAAATTTCGATAAATCTCCCTTTTGTGCTTTCACGCAAGCCATAACGAATTTCGCGAATTGAGACTCACTTGGGAAATCATAAATCAATCCCGACCATATAGTTTCGAACCCTTTAATCTCTAGTGCAGTGTCATGTCTTACTAGCGCTAAGGTTTGTCCGGAATAATTTTGAATTTCACTAATTGTTTGATCGCGAACCGCTTTCCTCTCGGCATAGAAGGGAATGTTGTGAATGAGGGTCTTCTCAATCAAAATGGGTGTTATTTCATTGATCATAGCAGTTTCCTTAATTATAGAACCGATCTTTTTGTAAGGTCTGAACTGTTCTATTGGCACCAAGAAGGCTGCTACTAGAATGTAAACAGATAAAATGGAGAAAAATGGAACCGCAATTTGGGTGGAAATGGCATTTCGACTTTCCTTGTTTTTTAAAAGCGTAGCAATTGCAACTAAAAAAATGATTGGGACCACATACCAAATGTATTTCAGGTCAAAGTAATGAACGGTATAAAATGAGATGGTAATTATCAAAACCCCTATTGCTAAAAGAGAAACCCTAACTACTCGTTTCAATGTTGAATTATTAGGCACTGGATTGAGTAAAAATGCAGTGATCATGAGGGCCATAGCAGGGTGGGCTTGAATAAAATAGGTGGGGATTTTACCTTTGGCGGCTGTGAAAATTACGAACATGACTAAAAACCAGGAAAAGGCGAAGGCAATTTCCTTTTTGATTTTTTTGAACTTGATAAGGTAGTAACCGAGTACAAAGAAAAAGGCTAAGGAATAGGGGAGGATAGTCCAAGAAATGACTTCAACATAGAAAAAAGGTCTCATGCTTTTTTCATTTCTAGTGAAGGCTCTATCGAAAGTTTCACGTTGAAAGATTTCCCAAAAGTCATCCCCGAAGGTCAAATACATATAGATTACCCAGCTTAAACCGATTATTAAGACAATTGGAATCCCATAATGAAGCTTGAATTGGCTAATTTTCTTGATACTACTTTTTATGTTAAAGCTATTTTCTATGAGTGTATAAAACCCAATTATGCTTGCTATGATTACAATATAAGGATAGCCTTTGGTCAATACTGTAAGCC
>JBLIKG010000252.1:0-3845 GCA_047636255.1 Roseivirga sp.
TTCTGTACTTAACAGGCTAGCGGAAAAAGGTTATGTGCTTTCGCAACTTGGTGAAGCCACTAAAGTACGTGGAGGCAGGCGCAAGCGGTATTTCGAAGTGACGGACGCTGGCAAAGCAACATTGACAAAAGTGAAAGAGCAAAGAGATGAATTATGGAGTCTTATTCCAGAATTCTATCTTAAAATGATATGAACAACAAGCTTACAAATCAACCACCGAAATGGGCAAACCGCTTCCTAGAATGGTATTGTCGTCATGATCTTTTAGAAGATCTACAAGGTGATTTGTATGAGCATTTCGACAGGAACCTTTCCAATAAAAGTCTTAGGTCAGCCAAAATCACATATTGGTTAGATGTGATTAAATTTTGTAGGCCTTATACTATCAGAAAATTCAAAATAGTCAACAACATAAACTCAATCGTCATGTTTAAAAATTACTTCAAAATATCGTTCAGGAGCATAGCCAGGAACAAGCTATTTTCCGCCATTAATATCTTTGGCTTAGCGGTCGGAATGTCCGTTTGCCTGCTTATGATTACCCTCTTTATGGAAGTGAGGAGCTACGATCGCTTCCATGATGATGCGGATCGGATTTTTAGGATTAACAACATTTATCAATCCTTAGACGAAGATCCATCCCACTTCGCTTCAACCTCCATTATTGCAGGCAAAAGACTTCAAGAGGAAGTTCCCGGCATTGATGGCTCAGTAATCATGAGAAGGAACTTTGGTGGTGATGCCAAGGTAGGAGACAAAGTTATTCCGGTTTCGGGGGTATATGCTTCTGAAGGTTTCTTTGAGGTATTTTCTTTTAAATTATTGAGAGGGAATGGAGCCACAGCCCTCGTTGAGCCATATTCTATAGTACTTACTGACGAGACAGCTTCTAAAATCTTTGATGAAGGGGTTGATCCAATAAATCAGATCATAAAAGTCAATGACAAGGATTTTAAGGTAACTGCTATTGTCGAAAAACCGCCATTTAATTCGCACCTAAATTTTCAGTCACTAGCCTCTTTTGCTACCCATGAGAGTCAAGAAAAAGAAAGTGACAACAACATAATGGGCTGGACTAACATGTGGATGAACTATTGCTACATGAAATTGGCTGAAGGCACCACTGCACAGCAGGTCAATGAGAGATTGGCATCAATAAGCGCAGAAGAAAACGAGAAGTTTGATAGGATCAGCATCCAACTTACTCTTCAATCTATACTAAACATCATGACTGGCCCCGACTTGAACAACCAAATTGGAGCTAGCATTGGAGGTAAAGGATTGTGGGTATTTGGGCTCTTAGTTTTCGTGGTTATTCTATCCGCTGGATTCAACTATACGAATCTCTCAATTGCTCGATCATTGAGACGCGCCAAGGAAGTAGGTGTAAGAAAAGTTGTAGGAGCCACTAAAGGTCAAATTCTCTCTCAATTTATTATCGAAGCATGCGTCATTTCAATTATTTCGGTAGTGCTTTCATATGGGCTTTTCTTAATTCTAAAGCCTTATTTTTTAAATCTTGCTCCTGAAATACAGCAAACCCTTCATTTAGATACCCCGCCAAAGTTATTCGTTTACTTTTTTCTGTTCGCATTACTCGTTGGCACGCTAGCTGGCTTATTTCCTGCCATTCTTCTCTCTAAGTTGAAGGCTGTTCAAGTAATGAAAGGGGTTGGTAATATGAAACTCTTCTCCAAAATCAATTTGAGAAAAGTTCTGATCGTCATTCAATTCACGTTGTCTCTTGTTTTTATCATTTCTGCCAGCATTGCCTTTAAGCAGTATAAATACGCACTGGCCTTTGACTTAGGCTATAAAACGGAAAATGTATTGAATATTGAACTGCAAGGCAATGCCGCGGATCAGGTCAAAAGCTTATACGAAGCAATTCCGGAAATTTCAGAAATCGCAGTATCATCGCACCTGCTGAGCGTTGGAAGCCGCTGGGGTGCCGACTTGAAATATGAAGACCCTATGGATTCCACTACACTTTGGCATGCCAGTATTGACGGAAACTACATTCCGATGATGAGACACAGACTACTGGCTGGAACCAACTTTGATCAAAGGCCACTTCAAGAAGAAGAGACGGAAATCATAGTGAATGAAACCACCATTAAGAGATTCAATGTGGGAACGCCAGAAGAAGCCATTGGTAAGTATTTAAAGGTAGATGACAAAAAACTAAGAATCATTGGCGTCATCGAAGATTTCCAATATGCCAAAATCAATGAAGGCATTGATTGTTTTGGTTTCAGGTACCAGCCAGAAGAAGTATACACCATTAATTTAAAATTAGCCTCGCCTGATTTGATAGGTACTATGAAAAAGATAGAGTCTGCTTGGATTGACTTTGACCCTGTCCATGAATTCCAGGCCACTTTCTATGACAAAGAACTCCAAAAAGCGTACAGCGAATATTCGGTGATGTTTACTTTGGTAGGTTTTTTGGCCTTCTTAACCATGACAATTGCTTCACTTGGGCTACTTGGAATGGCTGTTTACACAGCGGAAACAAGGATTAAAGAAATAAGTATTAGAAAAGTATTAGGCGCAACAGAAGGCAGCCTCATTGCCCTCTTAGCGAAGGGCTTCATGTGGTTGCTGGTAATTTCAGCGGCCATTGCTGTGCCCTTAGCCTACTTCTTCTTCGACAATGTAATTTTACAAGGTGCCGTGAATAGAGCCAATATTGGAGCAATAGAATTATTGGGCGGTGTCTTGATTATTTTCGCCATTGGGTTTGTGACCATTGGCTCACAAACTTGGAAGGCTGCCAAATCTAACCCTGCGCAGACTTTAAGAAACGAATAACTCTGTTTTGAAGATGGACTAATTTGGTGATTTGAAGATCCATTTTCAAATCATCAAACTTCTCAATTCTGAAATTTATTTTTATTTCCTCTTCATTTAAAAATTTAATACCTAGATTAGGTCTTCATTTAAGTATTAAATACGAAGACATGAAGGGAACTTACCTTGGCGAATTTCAGGAAATAGTGCTTTTAACCATTCTGGTTTTGGATGAAAATGCCTACGGAGTGAGTATTCAAGAGGAAATCGAAAAGCGCACAGGGCGCGAAGTAAGTCGAGGGGCATTGCATACTGCGCTTACCCGATTAGACGAAAAGGGATTTATCAATTCGGAGTTTGGTGGAGTAACAGCGGAACGAGGAGGACGGAGAAAACGATTCTATCAGGTCACCAATTTGGGAAGGAGTGCGCTAGAAGAGGTCAAATCTCTGCGAACCGATTTATGGAATAGTGTACCCAAAATTGCTTTACAGAAAATTCAAGGATAAGCCATGAACCAGAAAACACCTCGATTTTGGACAAGACTTCTAAAATTCTTCTGTAAGGAGAGTTTTCATGAAGAACTGCAAGGCGACTTGGAAGAGAAATTCTATGACAACTTAGAATCTAAAGGTTTAAGAAAAGCCAAAGCCATTTACCATAGTGAGGTCATTAAAATGTTTCGCCCTTCTGTGTTTAAGAAGCCAAAAGCTTTCAACTCAAGCATCAACACTTCTTTGTTCAAGCTTCATTTTGTTCTTACGCTTAGGAATATTCAGCGCAACAAGGTTTTCAGTTTGGTCAACATTTTGGGTTTAGGGGCTGCGCTTACCATTTGCCTATTCTGTGTAAATATGATTTACACAGGTTTTCAATACGATCAATATCCAGATTCAGAAAGACTTTACCGCATAACCACCAAGGTAGAAGGGCCAAAGACTTCAATGCACTGGGCTACTTCTTCTTTTGCATTAAAATGGAAGTTGGATGAGATTCCACAAATAGAAAAATCCACCACATTTCTAAACAACATGTCTGGTTCCTTTGAGGTA
>JBLIKG010000253.1:0-3834 GCA_047636255.1 Roseivirga sp.
ATTTGCGCTAGAGCAGGGATTTAAAGAGGAAAATTTACTTACCCCAAATGCAGAAAAAGCTTGGAGGAACTGGCTTAAAAACCAAGACTACAAACCTAAAATCAATGTAGAAAACCATGATACCATCGGTATGTTGGCTTTAGACGAAAACGGTGATCTTTCTGGTGCATGTACTACAAGTGGCGCAGCATGGAAAATGCACGGCCGAGTGGGTGATTCCCCAATAATTGGAGCAGGGCTTTATGTTGACAATGAAATTGGAGCAGCAACTGCAACAGGTTTAGGAGAATTCGTTATTAAAATTTGCGGTTCACATATGATTGTTGAACTCATGCGGCAAGGGTTTTCACCCCAGGAAGCTTGCGAAGAGGCCGTTGGCAGGATTAAACGTAAATACCCAAATAGCTATATGGATTTGCAAGTTGGGTTCTTAGCATTGAGCAAATCGGGCGAATACGGGGCTTATGGCATGCATAAAGGATTCAATTTCGCAGTAAAATCTAATGTTCAAGATGAACTAATTGACGCTGGATCAGCTGTTCAATAATTAATTTTTAAGAACCGCTGAATCTTTCCGTAACTCATTGAGCGCCATAGCCATTCTAATGGGCCGTATTGGAAGTAGCTCAACCAAATGGAAGAGAATGCGATCTGAAAAATCCAAACACTAAGCACGGCTACGGCCTGAGCAGCTCGATCTAAATCTCCAAATAAGGCGAAGCCGTGTCCATAAAAGGCATAAGTACAAATGATGGATTGCATAATATAATTTGTCATTGCCATTTGACCTACAGCCGCTAACTTTTTGGCTAGAAAGTTCTTTGTTCCAGCCTTGCAGAATAAGACTATTATCCCAATATAACCCAAAGCCATCGCAACACTTCCCCAATAATTAAGCTGAGAATAATAGAAATAACTTTTCTCAAAATCCCAGCGATCATGGAAGTCCAAAATTACACCTATCACCACTAACGGCACCCCTATCGATAATCCATATACGGCTAGTTTCGACAAGAATTTATTGGATTGTTTGCCCGTGAAAACCCCCTTTTTGTATAGCCCCATTCCAAAAAGGATTAGGCCACTTACTCGCCAAAAAGTTTCCGAAATAAAAACCTTCGTTTGCATTTTAAATGCCTGAGGAGCGCGAATTAGCATTTGTCTTTCCCAGCTACTGGTGTAGTAATCTATTTCTTCCGCAACGGCTTGACTATCTGGAGCCCAAACTTCGGCTTTCAATGCCTCGAATTGCCCAGGTTCCCAAAAAGGTATACTATATGCAAAAATGAATTTCAAAAGTGAGCCAATGAACAAGAAGATTAAGCCAGCTCTAAAAAGGTATTCTTTCTTTTTGCTTCTAAAAACAAACATGAAGAACCCACAAATGGCGTATATCACCAAGATATCACCCGCCCATAGTAAATAGGCATGAAAAACGCCTATCACGAATAACCAAAAGAACCTTCGGTATTGAAAGTCTCCAGAACGCAAATGTTCCTTTCGTGCTTTTTGTGAAATCAAAATAATGGTAGCCCCAAATAGCATTGAGAAAATCGCCATGAACTTTTCATTCGCAAAAACATGACTGAGCAACCACACATAGAAATTGATGTCCTCTAAATTCTCAAAAACCGTTGGATTGATAGATGCCGCCCATGGCATAGCATAGCTTTGTATGGTCATTACAAGAATACCAAGTACTGCTACGCCTCGTAGAATGTCGAGCGACATAACCCTGCTTTTCGGGTTTATGGGTTCTAAAATGTATGATGAGCTTGCCAAAATCTTAGAAAAATAGGGAAATAATTTTAAATAATATTTTAATCTTTAAGATGTAAGAATACAGCAGGGTCTTCAAAAGTCAATTCATGAATTTTCAAGGCGGTTGTGCGTTGTTCGCATTCCACGCCATCTCTAAGACTAAAGCGATAGGCATGCAATGGACATACGACTTCTGACTTAAAGTTAATCACCCCTTCGAATAGTGAGTGTTTGTTATGTGGACAAAGGTGATCGAAAACATGGAATTGTCCTTCATGCTGCATCAAGCATATTTTTCTCTCCCCAATTCTTATAATCAAACGTCCATTTTCATCGAGACTTTCGATTAAATCTTCCTTAGTATCGAACAACTTAAATCGCCTCATTCTCTTTGGATAAAAAGCCCAAGCACACAAATGCTTGGGCTTTAAGTTGGATTTCTATTTGTTTCTTAATTGTTTCAGTACTTCTTCAATGGCCTTTTCTAGTTGAGGATCTCTGCCATTAAGTCGATCCACAAAATTAGTTTGAACAAAAATATCTGGTTTCACCCCTTCTTTTTCAAGGTTTTTACCGTCAAGCGTATAACAGCCCCATGATGGTAATCTGTAAAAAGACCCATCGACTAATCCTGCTCCACTGGTAAAGATGATCCAACGATAAGTTTCAGTTCCAATAATTTTACCTAAACCTAATTCTTTAAATCCAGCAGCCGTCATTTCGGCATCACTCAAAGACTGCTCGTTGATTAAAAGCACTGTTGGTTTTGCTCCTGCTCCGAAGTTGCCTTGAGGCGTAAGCTTTCCTTCTCTAAACTTCCATTGTAGATAAGGTTTTTGAGAAAGGAATTTTAAAACCTCGTCATGCACATTACCTCCAGTATTATAGCGTAAATCAAGAATCAAGGCATCTCTGTTATAGGCCTCAGAAGTCATTTCAATTAAAAACTCTTCCAAAGATCCTGTGCCCATGTTCTTCATATGCACATAGGCCACTTTCTCTTTGGTTGCCTCATCTACTTTGCTTTGATTCTCTGCAATCCACTCATCGTATAAGTTAGTTCGCATGGCGCCTGTACTGCGCGGATGTATTTTTACTTCCAAAGCTTTGCCTCCTCGAAAGAGTCCGAGGGTAACTTCTTCATCGATTGAAGGCTTATTCAAATAATACTCACGGTTCATTTTTGGATCTACTTTCTCTCCATTGATCGTACTCAAAATATCACCCGATTGAATATTTTTATCCGTAAAATCCGAAGGCCCTTCACTAATCACTCTTGATATTTGGAAAGGATTCGTTTTCGAGAATTCTACCCCAAGGTTCAAGCTCTGACTGTCATAAAAGCTGTTTTCTTCTTCACCAGAAGAGCTGAAACCCATATGTGAAGAATTGAGCTCGCCCAATAAATCATTGAGCATAGTGCGTAATTCTGTTCTTGACTTTACAAAAGGCAAAAATTTGGCATACTGATCACGAAGCTTCTTCCAATCTTGGTCATGGAAGGTTTCATTGTAGAAGTTCTCTTCAATGCCCGCCCAAGTTTCATCATAAATTTGATCGAATTCGTTACGAAGCGATTTTCTGAAAGTGAAGTCAATTTCAACATCTTTTAGCGTTTTAGCCGATGGGTTCAGCTTCGAAATATTGCCTCCATTCAAAAGGTAATGCGATTTCTTTACCGTCACAATTTGCGAGCTTGCTCTACGGCTGCTCGCGATTTGTTCTGTTTTATTTCGCTCGAAAGGTTCAATGGTCGTCATCCATAATGAGGGTGAACCTTCATCATGGTTTGAAGAATAAAGTACATAAGTCTTTCCGTCAGCTTTGAGGACAAACGGATTAGATTGAGCACCAAAATTGGGGCTTAGTCGCTCGAGGTTTCTGATCCATTCTTCTTCAAAAGCAATTGTAGTAATCACACTGTCCTTTTTCTTTTCATCCTTTTCTACAAAAACCTCAGCCAACTTATCCGACTTAAATTCACTTTCATGTTTCGCCAAAGGCACACGATACACATGGCCATTTTGCATTCCAAAAGGATAAGTAGGTTGCGTACGATCGGTTACGAAATAT
>JBLIKG010000254.1:0-3820 GCA_047636255.1 Roseivirga sp.
CATTTCAGATACTTTAAGTACGACAACCTTCGTAGCAAACATATACGAACATTTTCGTAATAGCAAATTTACATACGAATTAATTCGTAGTATAGTTTCAAATTCATTTATTAGCTTTGGTTATAACCAAAACAAGCGGATGAAAGGCCGAGCCAAACAAAAAGAAAGTGAAGAGTTAGGTTTTGGAAACAAAGCTTACGCCAAAACAACACGCCTCATTACCCGCAAGGGTGAATTCAATGTAGAAAAAGAAGGGCTTAACTTTTGGACTTCGCTTGATGCTTACCACGAACTTATTAATCTAAAGTGGGCTACTTTTATTGTGCTTGTATTCACACTTTTCTTTTCTGTCAACCTCCTATTCGCATTCTTCTTTTATTTGGCTGGTCCTGAAGGAATTACTCATTCGATGGGAATGACGGCTACAGAACGATTTTTTGAAGCTTTCTATTTCAGTACCCAAACCATAACCACGGTTGGCTATGGTAAGCTCAGTCCAAACTCAAATTTTGTAAGTGCACTAGCCGCTATTGAGTCATTTCTTGGTTTACTAGGTTTTGCCCTTGCCACAGGCTTAATGTTCGCTAGGTTTTCTAAACCAAGAAAACGCCTAACATATAGTGACAAGGCTATAATTGCACCTTACAAAGACATCAACGCACTTATGTTTCGCTTTGCGAATTGTGGTAAAAATCAATTGATAGAAACGGAAGTAGATATGGTTGCCGCGATATGGGATGAAAATGATCAGCGCAGATATTTTCAACCACTAAAGCTTGAAAGAAGTAAAATTAGCTTCTTCTCTACCTCTTGGACGGTCGTTCATCCCATCGAGGAGGACAGTCCTATTTATTCCATGAGCCATGCCGATATGGAAAATTGTCAAATCGAGATCATCGTGATGTTCAAAGCATTTGATGATACCTATGCAAGGTTCATTTATGACAGAAGTAGCTACTTATTTAATGAAATTCTTTGGGGCAAAAAGTTTGTGCCTATTTTCAACAATTCGGACAAATCAGTGATGAAAATCGACATTCAAAAAATTGGCGATACTGAAGATGCTGTTTTGAACTGACCTTCCATCATTTCTAATACTCATTCATATCATTCTTAATGAGTTAGTTCCGCTCTTTATCATATTTTCAAAGTCTGACTAAATCAAATTAGAAATATGAAAGCCAAACTCAATTTCAAAGGCCTTTCTGGTATACTCACACTTTGTATACTCTTGATTGGCAATCTCTTAATTGCACAAGAACCTAGTGGTTATCAAAGACCACCCGAAGAAATCGCAAAATTAATTGACGCCCCCTCAACGCCTTCTGTAAGCATTGACTCCAAAGGAGAGTGGATGCTATTGATGGAAAGGCCAGGCTATCCCTCGATAGAAGAGATTTCTGCTCCCGAACTAAGAATTGGTGGCACTCGAATCAATCCAGCCACGAATGGTAGAAGCCGTCAAAACCCAATGGTTGGCATGAGTTTGAAAAACCTAAAAACCAATGCTGAATTTCAATTTGAAGGTATGCCATCCAAACCACAAATTGCCAATGTGAGTTGGTCATTAGACGAAAGTAAAATCGCTTTTACCAATACCACTGAAAATGGAATCGAACTTTGGTATGCCGATGTCGCTACTAAAAAGGCAAAAAAACTTACCGGAGCCATTGTGAATAATGCCTATATCAGCGCATTTCAGTGGATGTCTGATAATTCTAATCTACTCGTCAGTACAGTTGCAGACAACAGAGGAATCGAACCCAAAAAACCACTTGCCCCAAAAGGACCCGTTTTGCAAGAAACGGAAGGTGCCGTTGCCGCTTCTAGAACTTATCAAGATCTACTAGAAAACTCTCATGATGAAACCCTTTTCGAATATTACACTACGGTACAATTGAGAAAAGTAGATTTAAGTGGAAATAGTGTAAAAATAGGGGCTCCAGAAATTATTAAGGATGCTATAGTTTCTCCTGATGGTCAGTATATTTTGGTAGAAACCATCCAAAAACCATTCTCTTATTTAGTGCCTGCTTCTCGTTTCCCTTTTAATTATGAAATGTGGACTGCAACTGGTCAGAAGGTTAAAGTATTGGCTCAAATCGATTTGGATGAAGTAAGACCAAATGGCTTTGATGCTACTAGAAAAGGGCCTCGCAGTATGAATTGGAGAGCAGATCAACCAAGCCAATTATTTTGGGTAGAAGCTAATGATGGCGGTGACCCGAATTTAGAAGTAAAGGAAAGAGATGTGGTGTATACGCTCAACGCTCCTTTCAATGGCAGTCCAGCTAAATTTGCATCGACCAGTTTAAGATTTTCTGGTATTGAATGGGCTGATGAAAACAATGCATTATTGAACGAATCATGGTGGGCAACACGTATGGAAAAAACCACTTTGATCAACCCTTCGAAACCAAACTCAGCAGGTACTGTAATCATTGACAGAGCAACGACCGACCGGTACAACGACCCTGGTAATCCCGTTACGGTGAAAAATGAATATGGCTGGAATGTCTTGCTTATGGACAAAGACAATGTTTTTATGAGAAGCACAGGGGGTTCTCCTGAAGGTGACCGTCCTTTCTTAAGTAAATTCAATTTGAAAACTAAGAAAGCTGAAATCCTTTTCAGATCAGAAGCACCTTATTATGAAAGAGTCGTTGACATGATTTCAAAAAAGGGAGATCAAGTAATTACGCTTCGCGAATCAGAAAAAGAAGCTCCAAATTATTACCTGCGCGATCTTAAAAAAGGAAGCATGACAGCCCTTACTGAGTTTCCTCATCCTCAACCTTCTTTACTAGACGTCAACAAAGAAATCATCAAGTATGAAAGAAAGGATGGTGTAAAACTGACCGCTACACTTTACACGCCTGCTGGCTATGACAAAGACCGCGATGGAAGATTACCCGTTTTAGTCTGGGCATATCCAATCGAATATAAGTCTGTGGCTACGGCCTCACAAGTGAGAGGAAGCCCTTATTCCTTTACAAGAGTCAGTTCAGGTTCACCTCTTTTTTGGGTGCTTAGAGGATATGCGGTAATGGAAAACACTGAAATGCCTATTATTGGCGAGGGAGATAAAGAACCGAACGACTCGTTTAGAGAACAACTAGTAATGAATGCCGAAGCTGCAATTAACAAAGTAGTTGAAATGGGCGTAGGCGACAGAAATAAATTCGCGGTTGGAGGCCATTCATATGGCGCATTTATGACGGCTAATTTACTTGCACATACTGATTTGTTCGCTGCTGGAATTGCAAGGAGTGGTGCATACAATAGGACACTTACTCCTTTTGGTTTCCAAAGAGAAGAAAGAACCTATTGGGAAGCCCCAGATTTATACAACGGAATGTCTCCTTTCATGCATGCGGATAAGGTAAATGAGCCACTATTGCTCATTCATGGAGAAGCCGATAACAACTCTGGCACTTTCCCTATCCAAAGTATTCGTTTCTATAATGCAATAAAAGGACATGGCGGAACAGCAAGACTTGTGATGTTACCAAATGAAAGCCATGGCTATCAAGCAAAAGAGTCTATCATGCACATGCTATGGGAGATGGATTCTTGGATGGAAGAACACGTGAAAAATGCAACAACAAGACCTGAAGAAACCAAGGTAAATACCAAGGGTAAGTAACCAAAATTCTAAATTTAAAACACCTTCCAACTCATAGCTTGGAAGGTATTTTTTATTTCAAAACGAAGACCAATGGATTTAGAATTATGCTCAAATAATATGCTAAACGCTTATTCTTTGTTCGTTGCTATGTCCTTTTTAAAAATTGACCTATCTTATCTGTCACCAAAATAT
>JBLIKG010000255.1:0-3816 GCA_047636255.1 Roseivirga sp.
AAACGGATTAACCTCTTTTTTCGGTCATGAACATAGGCTTTCAAGCTTACTTGACTGCCATTGAGAGTTAAAACTCTTTCAAGCGGGTTATCATCTTTCCATTTCTTGAAATTGCCCACCATGCATTCCCAAGCAACACTTTGCTTTTCTTCCATTACAATGCTCAGAATGGTAGAAGGGAGAAAGGGCTTGAGGAGGAAAATTTCAATTTGAGCGCCTGTTTTTTTGTTAAAAATCAATCGGGCAGGAATTACCTTGGTATTATTGAAAAAAAGCGTGGTTTTCGCAGGAATCAACTCAACCACATCCTTAAAGTTTCTATGGACTATTGCACCTTGTTGGTAAAAAAGCAGCTTTGATTGATCACGTTCAGCGAGTGGGTATTTAGCGATCTTTTCATCGGCTAAATCATAAGTGTACTCTGAAAGGTTGATTTGAATTTCGGGGGATTTCATAATGGGCCCAAAGTTATCATTCAAAGCGATTCAAAAAGAATGAAATTACACTAATACTTAACAAGTAGCTTGAGGTTTGAGTAAATTTGAAGAAATACTTAAATAAGATATTATGGGAAGAGGTGATATTAAAACCAAAAAGGGCAAAATCTCCAATGGTTCATTTGGAGTGAAACGTCCAAAGAATAATGATAAGCCAACAGGCAACAAGCCTCCGGCTGAGAAGAAAGATTAATGAACACTTTGAGTATGGAGGCTAGCTGAAAAGTTAGCCTTTTCTTTTTTATTCGATTCTGTTCACTTGAGTGACCGAAAGTGCACACTTTTTTGTTTGTAAATGAGTAATGAATTTGTAATTCATTGATTTATAGTATGTTTTGAATATTGGCACAACTTTGGCGAAGAGGAGGGAGGTCAAAAACAACAAGGTTAAATAGCTGCCTTTGGTCGGGCAGTTACTCAAAATATCAAAACAACAACATGAAACGCATAGGTCAAAACAAAATCGCAGCTTTGGTCGCCCTACTTTTAGTAGGGTCGATTCTTACCTCAGTCAAAGCGAAATCTCTAGCACATAAAACTCCCATTATTATTGAGGATCAGGCATATCTCGAAGATGTGCAGGAATATGTCGATTCATATTTCGAAACGGCATCCTTAGAAGAAGCGCCAGTCAGCATTGTGAAGGTATTCGATCAAAATGGAAATCTTGTGCTTCAAGGCAAATTAGGAGAGCTAAGTGATGATGCTTTAAAAATATATAGACAAGCAGATTTTTTGTCTACGGTGGAAAATACTTGTTACTATCAGTTGAACAGTAGGTAGTAGCAATTTAGTTTAAGGTTGATTAAGGCGATTTCGGACGGATATCGCCTTGTCTGTTTTAGAGGGGCTTGCAATGTTTAAAAGATGCGAGATTTTTGGTAAAGAACAATAAGCTAGGCGGTAAACGTACAGAGTTCTAGGATTCGTAACAGGTCGCAGGTTCTGCCAAAGGCAGATAAATCGGAGCACCATCGACAGTGGATGAACTAACAACAAATGACCGTTTTCTTACCCTGACGCAGGAAGGGCCTAAGTTCGATAATGGATTGCGTATTGCGAAGAATACCTACAAGAGCGAAGAAAGAATTTGTCAGTCAACAGCCTTAGGGAGACGATAAAACTAGATATCGGATTTATCAATTATTTCTCAGATTTAAAAAGTCTCGTTTATGATGGCTAGGGTTTTTGAAACTAGCTTTTATCCTCTTGGTCAAAATGAATTTAAGAGAACAATTTTTTTATCTTCTTAACCCCTTTCTTAACTGATAAAGCGCTGTCTTCATTTTGATTCCCTATAAATAGCGCAATAGGTTTAAGTTCATCGTACTCCTCACAAATAACCTTTAACATAGCAGCAAAAGGTAAAAACAAAATCATTCCAGCTATGCCCCAGACAACAGCGCCAATGATCAAACTTAGAATGGCTGTTAAAGCATTAATGTTTAAACTTCCCCCTACAATTTTTGGACTGAGAAAATTATCTGAGATCAATTGAACAGCCCAAAATAAAAATGCAACTGCGATGGCCATCCACGCAGAATCGTAAGACATAAAGGCAAAAATGATTGGAATGACTGCCCCCATAATGGTTCCTATGTAAGGAATAATGGATAAAGCAGCACCTAAAAAGCCAAAAAAGAAGGGATTGTCAATGCCGATAATCCAAAGCCCAAGGCTATTTGCTAACCCTATAATTATGACGAGCATAATCATACCTAACAAATATTGTTGTCCAACCAGTTGGATTGATTTGAACATTTTGAGAACTCTTGTTTTTTTATCTTTAGGAAAAAAACCAACGGAAGCCTCTACAAATTGTTTTCTGTAAATTAAGATTAGAAAAGTAAATACTATTGTTTCTAGTAGACCAGTTAGAAGAGTTGCTGAACCTGTAAAGGTTTGTTTTACCAATGAGCCCGTTGATGCGCTCAGCCATTCCATAATACGGTCAGAAAGCTCGTTTTTATCCAAATCTGGAACAAAGTTCACATTATTGTTGATAAATAAAGTGACATCAGTAAATGTTTGAATGATTTTATCCTGAAAGTGAGAGAATTCTTTTGAGAGTTGAATGATTTGAGTTGAGAAAAGGAAAATGCTTCCTCCAAAAAATAAAATCACTGCAAAAATGGAGAGAAAAGCAGCGATTGTTTTAGTCATCCCCCACAACTCAAATTTCTTTGCTACTGGAAAGAGAATAAAGGAAATGAGCAAAGCTAAACCTAAAGGAATAAGAATGATCTTAGCGAAAATTAAAAGTGCAAAAAGTGCAAATACTGTCGCTATGGCATAAAACATTTTTTGAAAAGATAGACTCATCTCACATCCATTTAAAAAGTAGTTATGAAGAGTTATGATGATTTATTCTTTATGCTTTTGGTGCATCAATGGCATCAATGTGCTTAAACAATTCTTAGAATTGTCTGGGCTATGCGCTATGTAGGGGCGGTAAAAAAAAATCTATTCCTCTTCAATCGAATTTAACTGGATTTACCCGATAAAGGCTGCTTTTGTAGTCTTATTTTCTATAAGAAGTTTATAAGTCTTCTATAGACTGGTTAAAAACTCCGACATGATTTTCGGTCGATAGTAATGACCGTTTCGAAAGAAATGTTGTAGGTTCGTTTTTTAAAATTGTTAGATAGTGAATGGTATACAAGTAAAGAATTCAGCGTGGTCAATCTCTTTGATAGCAATGCTGCTGATGGCTATTTCGTCATGTTCGGTGATGATGGACAATGCTACAATAATGGCTTATGATTTAAAATCAGCGGCTAAAAAATTAGAGGATCAACCCATCGGAAGTGAGCTAATGCTTACCTATAAACCAGAAGATGCTGAAGCCCCGTTCACCATGTTGATTTTATCTGAAAATGGAGTGACCTATGACGAACTCATTGAAAGAGGGCTCGATAGTCTTATTGTTGAAGATTTATTTCCTCAACTGTCCCACATCGATCTTAAGGAAAGGGCTACGCTGATAGTCTATCAAAACGGTACCATTAGTTATACCACGCATTACAGACGTTTTGTGGACGTAAAAACTACCCAAATAATTTCCGGAAAAGGGAATACAGAGATCACCGTAAAGACAATTGGAGTTGGTAAAGGGAATGTCACTGACGAAGTATTGCTCGTGGAGCTTCAATAAATTGTTATTCATTGGTTTGCTGAAGCGGCAACAACACCACAGGGATTGAGGTCACAAGTTCTGCCAAAGGCAGATAAATCGGAGCACCATCGACAGTGGTCCCGAATTACACAAGTTGCGTATTAGCAATTGTACACACTGATAACCTCATTTTAAGTCACCTCG
>JBLIKG010000256.1:0-3797 GCA_047636255.1 Roseivirga sp.
AAATATCATAGCCATCGCTTCGGGAAAAGGTGGCGTAGGAAAATCAACCGTTACGGCCAACTTGGCTGTGGCCTTGGCCAAAACTGGTGCCAAAGTAGGTTTGATCGATGCCGATATTTACGGGCCTTCGATTCCTACCATGTTCAATTGCGAGCATGAGCAACCAACCATCAGAAAAGAGGGGGAAAGAAATCTAATTGTTCCAATTGAGCAATACGGAGTTAAATTAATTTCAATTGGCTTTTTAACGCCTGCTGAAAATGCTACTGTTTGGAGAGGGCCAATGGCCAGCAGTGCGCTTAAGCAGTTTATTGGCGATACAGATTGGGGAGAACTAGATTACCTGCTCATTGATTTACCTCCAGGCACAGGAGATATCCATTTAACTTTGGTTCAAACAGTTCCTGTTACGGGCGTAGTGTTGGTCACAACACCGCAAAAAGTAGCTTTGATAGATGCACAAAAAGGACTCTCTATGTTTATGGGGCAACAAATCAATGTTCCTATTTTAGGGATAGTTGAAAACATGGCTTACTTCTCTCCAGAAGAACTTCCCGACAACAAATACTACATTTTCGGAAAAGATGGAGGACGCAAGTTGGCAGAAAAACATAAAGTACCTTTCCTTGGACAAATTCCGTTGGTACAAAGTATTAGAGAAGCGGGTGACATTGGTTACCCAGCTGTAATGCAAGATTCAATTACAGCCGATGCCTTTAAAGTGTTGGCACAACAAACTGCTCAGCAAGTAGCTATAAGAAATGCGCAATTGGCTGAGACAAAGCGCGTAGAATTAAAAGTTTAACGTACATTTATAGTCATGATTGAAAGAGTTGAAGCGGCACTAGACAAAATCAGACCTTTTTTAAAGGCAGATGGTGGTGATGTGCGTGTGGTTGAAATCACAGAAGACATGGTCGTTAAATTGGAGCTTGTTGGGGCTTGCGAAAGTTGCCCAATGTCTCATATGACGATGAAGGCTGGCATTGAAGAAGCCATTAAAAGAGATTTGCCTGAGATTAAATCGGTGGTTGCGGTGAATGCTGAAACTGCGGTTTAACTTTCAAAAACAGTATTTTTGAAAGGCATAGAATCTTGATTTTATGCCTTTTTTCTTTTTACCCAGGCTCAAAGGGCTAATTTAGGTTACCGTATATTCTAGTTCCTTCCTCCGATGCTTCAGAGCACTCAGGATAAAAAGGATTGTACATAAAATGACTTTATTAGAATGATTACGCAGCCATCAAGTTTCAGAATTGATAAAGACCGATTTTCTTCCTTGAGGCACGAAGGGTTTATCTGCTCAATTAGTTTCTAACCCCAAGAAAATTGAGATTCGGACAAAAAAAGAAACAATCAAACGCTGAACCCTAATTCTGGTAGGCCTAAATGAGTAATCCCAGTCTTCAATTCATTCGTTTTAAAATAAACACTAGGTCTTATGCGATTATTAATCATTTGACCGTTTTCTTTATTGATTATCTTTGCCACTGAGGTCAGCCAAAATATTTGCATTTTTAGCTTCTCAGCCAAGATCAAACCTTATGAGTAACAAGCCATTTACCTTTCGTGTTTTTTTAAAGAATGTTCTGATCATGGTAGGAATCACGGTAGTTTCACTACTTTTTTTCTTTTATGTCTACCTTCCTTCTTCCACGAATCACAACGAAACCATTACCGTACCTGAATTAGTCGGAATGTCTTTTGCCGATATTGATGAATTCGTGACGCAGCGAAATTTGCGCTATGAAATTGTAGCTGATTCTGGCTTCTCCGAAAAATTCGATCCTTTCACCATCCTTTCACAAAACCCTAAGCCAGGCTCTAAGGTGAAGATGGAACGTAAAATATACATTACCCTGAATGCCAAAATTCCTCCTGAGATTAAAATGCCAAACCTGATCAATACCAATGTAGAGAATGCAGAAGACATTCTAAATTCTAATGGATTGAAACTTGGTGAAATCAGCTATGAGCCCAACCCAGCCAATAATGCTGTTTTAGCTCAAAAAATTGACGGCAAGAGGATTGAAGCAGGAGCTTCAGTTTTCAAAGGCTCGTCAGTAGATTTAGTCATTGGCGATGGAGAGGGCGTTCAGAGATTTCCTGCTCCTAATTTTATCGGCAAAAGCTTAGATGAAGTCAAGTTCCAGATCAATGCCTCTAAATTAAAGCTTGATGTTATCAATTATGTTCTGATAGATTCCGTAAAGAGAGATGCGGTATATAAGCAATTGCCTCCTGCGGGTATCATGATCCGGTCAGGGGATTTAATTGAAATCTGGGTCAATGGAAAAGAGGCCAATGATCAAGATGGCGCAGATCAAGATGATCCTTCAGGGGACGTAAAAATGAATTAATCTTTGAAGAAGCAACTCTCCATAGCGTTTTTTTTAGTTGCCATAATGGTACAAGGCCAGATTATGGAATTGCCACTCCCGAATAGAAAGGTCCTTAACAAGACCAATTCAATTCCTTCGGTCGCAGCTGGATCAAATCAAACTCAAGCTTCTTTAATTCTTCCATTTTGGGATGATTTTTCGACTTCAAAATATAGCCCTTCAACCAATTTATGGCAGAACAGCGACAACGTTCGCATTAGCAGCTCCATTGGAATAGCAGCGCCTACGCTTAACGTGGCAGTGTTTGATGGCGTAGACATAAATGGTAGTCCTTATAACGCCACAAGCCTTCTGAATGGAGCAACAGACAGCCTTGTTTCCGTGCCGATTGACTTGGGTATTTTACCCATCTCTCAACAAGACTCCGTTTACTTTAGCTTTTTTTGGCAAGCCACGGGCCGAGGCGAATTACCCGACCGTCAAGATTCGTTAGTCGTGCAGTTTAGAAAAGCGGATGGTGCGTGGCAAAGTGTTTGGATACAAGTAGGCGGCATTGAAAACCAAGCAGAGGTTTTCGATCAAGTCATACTGAAAGTCAACTCCAGCTTCTTTCATGAAAACTTTCAATTTCGTTTTAAATCATTTACTCGACTGGCGGGTGCTTTCGATACTTGGCTAGTGGATTATGTTTATCTCAATGATGGACGTTTTGCAAATGATAAGGCTTATGTGGACAGGGCTCTGACTAGAAGGCCATCATTCCTGATTGCGCCCTATTCTGCCATGCCTACAGAGCAGTTCTTTGTTGATCCTACTAAGTATTTAAGCGAAACGAATACAGAATTCTACAACCTCAACGACTTCTTTCAACCCATCCAGTTCACCACTATTGTGAAAGAATTGGGTACAAATACTGAATTAGAAACACTCAATAATGAAAGAGTTGCCAATCCACCTCCAGGGCCATTTGCCAGACGAGAATTCACTTCGCCTTCCTTAAATCCGAACCGCCTGAATCAAGATTTAGATTCCCTTTGGTTAGAAACCAGCTACTTCATTAAGTCTGGAGATAACTTCTTTATAGAAAGCATCTCCCCTGCCAAGGACACCACTTTTAGCCGACAATTGGATTATAGGGTAAATGACACCGTTAAGGTGACCACCAAAATCCAAGATTACTTCGCTTATGATGATGGTGACCCAGATTTTGCTGCGGGAATCAATCAAAATGGCGGCAAACTGGCTTATGAATTCTTTGCTGAGCAACCCGCCCTATTAACACATATTGATATTAATTTTCCTTTTGCGCAGCAAGCAGGCCAACCCATAGAGGTTTTTGTTTGGTCAAGTATTGAAGAGGATGGTCGTGCTGAGGAAGTCCTTTTTCAAAATCCTTTTAGTATCATCAGGCCAGCGAATATTGGAGATTTAACCACATATAAACTGGATACTCCC
>JBLIKG010000257.1:0-3796 GCA_047636255.1 Roseivirga sp.
CTAATGACGAAATGCAGGCAATTGCCAAAGTACTATCCCCTCTTTTAACAGAATTCTCTAATGATATTCTTTTGGATGAAATTTTATTCAATAGGGTTAAGTCCGTTTTTGATAGTAATAACAGGAATCTTCTAAACCCAGAACAAATCACATTACTGGACAAAACTTATAAAGGTTTCGTTAGAAATGGGGCATTACTCAATGATGATCGAAAAACAGCTTTAAGGGCGATTGATGTTAATCTTGCCAATTTATCGCTCGAGTTTGGCGAACATGTTTTGGCCGAAACCAATAATTACAAATTAGTCATTGATAATAAAAATGACCTCGAAGGTTTACCAGATTTCGCCATTGAGCAAGCAGCACAAGATGCCATTGATAAAGGAGAAGACGGAAAATGGGTCATCACCCTTGATTACCCAAGTTACATTCCGTTCATGACCTATGCCTCAAATAGAGCACTAAGAAAAGAACTTAGTATTGCGTTTGGCTCGAAATCATTCAAAGGAGACAGTTTTGATAATCAGGAAATAGTAAAACAAATTGTGCAATTGAAAAACCAACGTGCTCAACTCTTAGGCTATGCTACTCATGCCAACTTTGTACTTGAGGAACGCATGGCTGAGTCACCAGAAAAAGTGATGGATTTCTTGAATGACATTGAAACTTATGGTTTAACCGCGGCACAAGAAGATGTTAAAGAGGTAGAGGCCTTTGCAAAAAAGCTTGATGCTATTGATCAATTGAATCGTTGGGATTTCGGTTATTATTCTGAAAAATTAAAGAAACAGAAATACAGCATTGATGATGAAATGCTTAAACCCTATTTCAAGTTAGAAAATGTTGTAGAGGGTGTTTTTCAAACTGCCCAAAAGCTCTATGGATTAACATTCAAAAAGAATGACGAAATCGAAGTATACCACTCTGATGTAACGGCCTATGAAGTGAGAAATGAAAAGGGAGAGCACATGGCAATTTTCTATGCTGATTTCTTTCCACGCCCAGGTAAACGTGCTGGCGCTTGGATGACACTTTTCGCTGGCCAATACAAAGACGAAAAAGGCGATCACCGTCCTTTGGTTTCGAATGTGTGTAATTTCACCAAACCAGGTAAAAGTAAACCTTCGCTCCTCACTTTTGACGAAGTTACTACCCTCTTCCACGAGTTTGGCCATGCATTGCACGGAATACTCTCCGATGTTCAATATGAAAGCTTATCTGGTCCTAGTGTGTATTGGGATTTTGTAGAACTACCATCACAAATCTTTGAAAACTGGTGTTATGAAAAGGAATGCCTAGATCTTTTCGCGAAGCATTACGAAACTGGTGAAACCATTCCTGAAGCTTTAATCACTAAAATTAAAGAAAGTGCCAACTTCTTAGAAGGCTATCAAACCATGCGTCAGCTAGGATTTGGGAAACTTGATATGGCTTGGCATGGACAAGACAATTCAGGAGTCACTGATATTTCTAAATTTGAGCGTGAAGTTTTAGGCAAAACCGAAGTGCTTCCATTTATTGATGGCACCAACATGAGTTGTTCTTTTTCTCACATTTTTCAAGGCGGTTATTCAGCTGGATATTATAGCTATAAATGGGCTGAAGTATTGGACGCGGATGCATTTGAATACTTCAAAGAGAATGGCATTTTTAATAAAGAGATTGCTGATAAGTTCAAGAAGTACGTACTCAGCGCTGGCGGTTCAGAGCACCCGATGACACTTTATAAAAAGTTCAGAGGTCAAGAGCCCGATGTAAAGGCTTTGCTCAGAAGATCTGGATTGATGAATCAGAATTGATTTATTGGCCCTAATTTAAATTCTGGTTTGTAGCTATAGTTCATTCTTTATTTTTTCATAAATTTAGAATAGAATAATCATCTTATATATGAAACAGTTTTTCACAATTCTTGTCATAACTTGCTTATCAAGTTCCTTTTCAGAAGCTCAAGTAAACACTTATTTAAGAAGAGTTGATAATGACGAAGTGGTTAATCTCGCTGAATTAACTACTTTTTCATCCGATAAAATATTAGGTACTTTCGTGGTGACATGGAGTGGAGAATGGTGCTTTCCATGCATGGATGTTCTTGAGTCGTTGGGAAATGCCGCAAAATCTGGAAAAGTAAAGGTTATCGCCATCAATGTTGATAGTGAGGAAGATTGGCCAGGCGTAAAGGCCGAGAATTACCATAAAGAGCGCTGGGCGAATGTCACTAATCTTTACTTGGATAAAGAATTGAATGGGTCTTTCGACTCTTATTTTAGTGTTAGTACAGCACCTTTGACACTATACTTCAATCCCGAAGGAAGCATTGTAACAATGTATACCAGTTACGAACTCCGTTCTTGGATGTTCGTTGAGTTCTTCGGAGAAGAAATGATTTGGCAAGATTCCGCAGGTCTCAATTCATTTGCTTGGAATTACTATACCGAGAATATGGACAATGGCCCTATTAACTCAGCAAATGACCAAGAAATGGCTACCGCCATTAGGTATATCGAACGATCAATTAAGCTAGACGCTAATTATAATAATGTAGATACTTATGCGGCTTTGCTTTACCTCTCGGGTCAATATACCGATGCGCTAAAGAAAGCAAAAGAAGCCATAGATCTTGCCAAAGCGAACAGTCAAAGTTATACCACAACCTCTGAATTGATCGAAAGAATTATTGAGAAGATGTGATTTATCAAACTTGGTTAAATCTGCACTTCAGTTTTCGTTCTTTCAAATAGCTCAATGACAATTCAACCAGTTCCAAAACGAATCCTTCCTTTCATCGTCTTTGCACAATTCGCAGGTACTTCGCTTTGGTTTGCTGGCAATGCCATTATTAAGGAGTTACAAACTGATTGGCAATTGCCGAGTGATGCTTTGTCCTCAATTACTTCTGCTGTCCAGTTAGGTTTTATCTTTGGCACCTTTTTATTTGCTATCCTATCCATAGCAGATAGATTTAGACCTTCATTAGTTTTCTTTGTTTGTGCAATCTTTGGAGCCTTGCTCAATGCTGCAATTGTTGTTTTGCCTTCGTCCTATTTATTACTGCTCCTTTTTCGCTTTTTCACTGGGATTTTCATCGCTGGCATCTATCCTGTTGGAATGAAGATTGCTGCGGATTGGTTTCATGGAAAACTCGGCAAAGCACTAGGCTATTTGGTGGGTGCATTAGTCATTGGTTCAGCCTTTCCACATTTGCTTAATTACCTTGGCACTTCCTTCTCTTGGGAATTTGTGCTTATTGGCACCTCAATCATTGCAATTATTGGTGGATTTTCAATTTTGGCTTTTGTGGGTGAGGGCCCTCATCGGAATAAAGGAGCTAAGTTCGATCCTAAAAAGCTATTCGAGGTTTTTAAAACCAAAGACTTTAGATCAGCTGCCTTTGGCTATTTTGGCCATATGTGGGAGTTATATACATTTTGGGCTTTTTTGCCTTTGATTATCATGTACTATAATGAATCGCAATCTGTCAGTTTAAATCCGAGTCTTTGGACATTCATCATTATGGCAACTGGGGCAATAGGCTGCGTGCTTGGTGGTTATTTTTCCGTAACCAAAGGAAGTGCAAAAGTTGCCTTTGCTTTTTTATTGGCTTCGGGCATGCTCTGCTTACTTTCTCCGCTCTTCTTCAACTTACCTCCTTTCGTCTTTCTGGCCGTTCTGGTTTTTTGGGGATTTGCAGTAATTGGCGATTCTGCTCAGTTCTCTTCGCTTAATGCGCAAACCGCGCCAAAAGCATCAATGGGCACAGCCTTGACCATTGCTGTGAGTATTGGTTTCTTAATCACAA
>JBLIKG010000258.1:0-3790 GCA_047636255.1 Roseivirga sp.
CCGAGATGGATGGGCGGGGTAGTTTTAAGATTCTAGAAGTTAGACATTAGACCTTGGTTGGTTATACACTAATCCAACCCATCTTCACAAAAAAAGGATCTTCCAGTAACAAAGGATGCTGAAACACCCACGAAGCTTCGGGGCGGCATGACTGTTCGAACAGTCAATGCCCAGAACCGTCACTGCGAGGCACGAAGCAGTCTCAATCCCAAGTTCTCCTCACCCGTGACCTAATTTGGAAGCTAGGACTCTGTCCGTTTTAATTAAGTATTTCCACTAGGCAAATTGCAGTGTTTTGCTAACTTTATATCAAGTGATAAATCGTATTTTCGTCTAAAATATACTCTGATACTGTAGGTTTTACTCCTCGACATTATTGTCCTTATGTTGTATGTATCATCTCTGAAATACTAAAGCGAATGATTCAAAGGATAGTAAATATGGCCTATTACCACCCAAAAGATTGGAGCCACCTACTCTCTATTGTTGATGACAAGGAAGTATTTCATGAAACATGGGAAGAATGGCACAAACAATATCTCATAACAAAGAGGCATTTGGAATCCGAAGGACTGAAAGTCAGTGATGTAGTTGTTGAAATTGACGAATTGATAAGTTTTTGTTTTCGAAGAGGCATCAAGAACGATGCTAAGGCGAGGTCACATTTTGTATCTCTAATCAATAAGTAGATGTTTGATGAACTAAGTAAATATAAGGTCAATAATCATTTTTTCTTTTCTGATAATGATCAGCTTGAGAATGTTTGCAATGCTCCTAAAAGTGGGGCAGGTGTTTACACTGTTTTTGCACTTGCCAACGGTAGGATTGAACTCGTTTACATTGGATCGTCAGGAAAACTCAAAAATGACGGATCCATAAAGGTTCGAAATGGTGGTATTTTTGATCGAATTGTTAACGGTAAACAATTTGAGGATCAAAGAAAAAAATCTTGGCCCAACCGAATGAAGACTGAGAATATTGAAGCATTGGATATCTATTGGTACGAAACGTTTAACAAAAAATCTCAAGACATACCAACATTCGTTAAGTCATTGCTTCTCCAACTTCATTTCGAGCAATTCGGAAGGCTCCCTCGCTGGAACTTGGAATATTAAACCAGAGAAAAACCACTTTCCCAAGTTCTCCGAATCTGTGATCCAATATATACGCTAGGACTCTGTCCGTTTTGATTCAAGAAACCCCAATTAGTTCTCCAGTAATTTGAGGGATACTGAAACGCTCCGATGCCTCGGAGCAGCATGACTGTTCGAACAGTCAATGCCCAGTACCGTCACTGCGAGGCACGAAGCAGTCTCAAAACAGTTTCCTAAAGCCCAACAGTCGCTTGGCTTTGCCGAGTGACTTGTAGTAAGTTGGCTTCAAACCAAAATGCTAACCGTCACTCGGTGCAACCGCGCGATTGCTCTATGATTTAAACTTTTTAAACTTTGCGAAACTCTGAGTTCTTTGCGGTGATAATACTTAAAAGAGTTCCAGGGTCTGCCGTTTGAATTTCATTTTTGCTAACTTTCTTTCAATTCTAAAATCACATTGTTATGAAGCGATTCAACTTGTTTGCACTAGGGGTTATTCTTCTTATTAGCCTTTCTTGCTCCTCAGAAAAGTCCTCTGGTAAAGTTGATTTTATTATTCTTCAGCTCAACGATGTATATGAAATTGCACCACTCGAAGGTGGTACCGTTGGTGGAATGGCGCGAGTAGCCACTATTCGCAAACAGCTTTTGGCCGAAAATCCCAATGTGATTACTACACTTTCTGGTGATTTTGTAAGCCCTTCTTTGACGGGTACTTTAAAATATCAGGACGAAAAAATCGCAGGCAAACAAATGGTAGAAGTCATGAATGCCATTGGTGTTGATATAGTGGTGCCTGGTAATCATGAATTCGACTTAAAGGAAAATGAAATACAGGCCCGAATCGATGAATCTGAATTTCAATGGACCACCACCAATGTGCGCCATATCGTAAATGGTGAAAGCATTGCTTGGACACAAAATGGAATCCCTTTCCCTGATCATATTATGCACAGAATTGATGGCGTTGACATTGCCTTTTTTGGTTCAACCTTGCCCTTTACTCAAAAGGATTATTTAGGCTATACCGATAAATATGAGTCGGTAAAAACGGTTTATGAAGCTGTAAAGAACGAAGCAGAAGTATTTATAGGAATCACTCATTTAAAGGAAGTAGAAGACGACTCGTTGGCGACTTATTTTGTGCCTCAATTTGATTTGGTATTGGGTGGGCACGATCATTCTAATATGAAATACACCTTCGGTAACACCATTATGACCAAGGCCGATGCCAATGCAAAAACCGTTTATGTACACCGATTGAGTTACAATAAGGCCACCAAGCAGCTGAGTATTACCTCTGAATTAGTCGGTATTGATGAGAACGTGGAGGAAGACCCAGAGGTAAAAGCCATTGTCGACAAATGGGTAACCATCTCGAATGAAAGCATGGTGGCAATGGGCTATAATGCTAATAAAGTAGTAATGACTACAGCGGACACTTTAGATGGACGCGAAAGCAGCATTCGCTATCGACCAACCAATTACCCAATCATGACATCTGAGTCTTTCCTTTTTGTAGCACCCGAAGCTGATTTAGCAGTTTTCAATGCGGGTTCTATTCGTTTGGATGATCAATTAACTGGTACGATCACGGAATATGATATTCTCCGCTCTTTTCCATTTGGTGGAGGCATTTCCATTGCAAGTATTAAGGGGGAAGGCGTTCAGCGTATTTTAGAAACAGGCACAGTTACCAATAAAGGCCTAGGTGGTTATTTACAATTGGCCAATGCCGAGAAAAAAGCAGATGGCTGGTACATCAAAGGCGAAAAGCTTTCGCTAACCAAGACTTATAAAATGGCCATGCCCGATTTTCTATTATCGGGAGGAGAAGCCAACTTAGATTTCATCAAAAACTACCAAGCCGGAGCTGTAAAACCCAAAGACTTCAACGGCATCAAAAACGATGTCAGGGATATTATAATGGCTTATTTTAGAAAGGATTAGCCTTAGTTATTCTGCTAGTTTGATAGGTACTGAAACACTCCGAAGCTGACTGTTCGAACAGGCTTATCCACTCTAGCAGTCACTCTGAGCTTGTTTCAGGGTCTGTGAATCTTAGCACATATTATTATTTGATTTTAAACTCCCTGACTTAATCTTTAACTTGATTTGATAGATTCTTAAAAAGAGTCCTCCAGTAAACTTGTGGGATACCGAAACGCTCCGATTTAACCTTTGCGAAACTCTGCGTTCTTTGCGGTTAGATATTATCATCAAGCATAGCTGTTAATTTTTATTCAATTTCTTCATATTGAGGATTGAAATTATGAGCAATCAAATCAGAGTGTTAGCAATTGAAGATGAGCCGCTTCATGAAGAGCGCCTTCGGATGGTCTTAGACAAGTTGGGTTATCACCTGATTGATGTTTTGCCCAGTGCTGAAGGGGTCATAGGGAAAATTGAAGCCACCCATCCCGACATCCTACTTATGGATATTAACCTGAACAGCGAGATGTCAGGGATAGATCTTTTAAGTAAAATCAATGAGGAGTACGATATCCCAAGCATTTTTCTCACCTCCTTCACAGATCAAGACACCTTTAATGCTGCCAAGAAGGTTCAGCCAAGTGCTTATTTGATAAAGCCCTACAATCAAGGAGAACTGCAACGGAGTATTGAATTGGCCGTTTTCAATAAGCAAAAAGAAAATACTCCTTCCATGCAGTCATCGGTTCAAAAAGCGAAACAGC
>JBLIKG010000259.1:0-3757 GCA_047636255.1 Roseivirga sp.
CTATTCTTGAAGATGTAAATTGAAAACCGTTGACAGTCTCTCTTTTGGCTGTAATAACCAAATGACCATCGACTAATGAAGTGTTTTCCTCTTTATAATATTGAAGCTCATTATTTCCCCAACCACTTTGACCATTGCCAATCTCATAAGTCCAATTAGAAGAGTTTAGAGTTGTTCCTTCAAAATCATCTTCCCAGACTAAACTCATATTTGGATAAGATTCAGCAGAAATAAACCCTTCAGTAGGGATAATACTTTTAGGTTCCTCTGGAGTATCTCCTCCATCGCTACCACAGGCCACTATTAACACTGTGGATAAGACAAAAAGAATGTTCTTGAAATTTCTCATTTACATTAGTGTTTAAAAAAGGCTATCTCTAATTATGAGACAGCCTTTTTAAAGATCAATTAATTCTTAGTTTCCTTGCTTCAAATTATCTACATAGTAAGTTTGTACTGCTGCAGGACAAGCATCCTTGTTTATATACATAATGATGGACTCATATGTATCAGTGGCTCCATTTTGATCCGCATCCTGAGCAACAAAATTATAAGTCAAAGTTTCCCAACCATCTGATGATTTTGTTTGCTGAATCTCCTGTACTGGGTCAACATCAGGGAACCCTAATCTTTCTAACCTAAGGTTTACTGTAGTTCCAGCCGAACCCCATACGTCTAAACGAAACGTTCCGCTCATATTATTGAAATTAAGCGGGCCTCCTGTGCCATAAGCAGGGTTAGCACCTACACCAGGCTCACTACCAATTCTCCAACCAGCACCACCCCATACTTCACAAGGAGCAGCTGTGGCTACCCACTGCATTACTTTACAACTTTCGTTACCTACAAAATCAGGATTGTCAACCAAACTCGTCTGTCTATTGCCAAACGCATCAAACAACTTGATGCTTCCTGACATGTTTAAATCAATACTTCCCGCGGCAATATTGTCACCTGATGTTTCTTCAACACAAGTTGGTTCTTCAGGAGCTGCAGGCTCATCATCGTCTCCACATGAAACAAGTGCAATAAGTGCAAATGCTAGGAGGCCTAAAATAAATTTGTTCTTCATAGTATTTTTGTTTTTGATTTGAATTAGTTACTAAGTCCTAATTTTTCCAAAATATTGTCTACTACAATTCTTTATCCTACAGATTTTTTTACTACTACAATACTTTCTCATTCGGCTTATAAAATTGGTTTATGCAATCGAATTCAGCATTTTGATCTCAATTAAAAAAGCAAGCACAAAATTGCTTAAAATTGACTGTTTAAAGACTTGTAATATCAAATGAGTAGAATTTCAACATCCAGGCTACTGCTTTTTTCTTCCACTATTTTGGTCTGTGCCTACCTCAACACTAACGCACAGAAGCTTTCAATCAAGGGGCTTCCTTTCATAAAAAACTACACACCAGATGTGTATAATGCGGGCATCCAAAACTGGTCAATGACTCAAAATGAGGATGGTATTTTGTACATCGCAAACAACCTTGGGCTACTACAGTTCGATGGCAGCGTATGGACCATTCTTAATATTAAGAACAACACTAAAGTTCGCTCTGTCTACGTAGATAATGATCGAAAAATATATGCCGGCAGCCAAGCGGATTTCGGGTATTTCTACCCAGATATTAATGGACTTCTCCAGTTCACTTCTCTTGCTGATAGTCTACTTAGTGAGTTTAGAGATTTTGATGAAACTTGGAAGATATTCGGACAGAACGGATTGATTTACTTCTGTACTTTTAAGAATATTTATGTGTATGATGGTTTCAAATTAAATACAATCACCTCTAAGTACCCTTTGGAAATTTCCTTCCAAGTCAACAATCAGCTATATGTTCAGGAATGGAATAATGGACTTTCTATACTTAAGAATAATGAAATTCAATTGATCGCGAATGGCGATTTCTTTAAAACCAAGCGAATTTCAGATATCATCAGCTTCGATCGAGATCAGCTACTGATCAGTACCTTCAATGATGGTAATTTCCTTTACAGTCAAGGAGAGATCAAGCCTTTCTTTCTGAGAGACAATTCTATTCAGGATGAGATAATTAATGATGCCTTAAGATTGTCTAATGGTGACATCGCTTTAGCCACTCAAAACGGAGGTCTCTATCTAATAGACAAGCAAGGAACTATTGAACTTCATTTGGACAAGGATAAAGGATTAGTTGACAATACGATTAACTCAATGCACGAGGATCATCAGGGAAACCTTTGGCTCGCTCTGAATAACGGGATAGCACGTGTGGAGTTGAATTCTCCTTTCAGCATAATCGATGAAAGAATAGGATTGCCTGGTGCTGGATACACTGCGCTTTCCACCAATGATCAAGTATTCTTAGGTACTAATAATGGCCTCTACTATTGGGATGGAAAAGAAATCAGGTTTGTGCCCGGTTCTTCTGGTAAAGTATATTCCATTCAAAAAATCAATGATGAGCTATTTATGGGGCATCACAGTGGCGCTTTCAAAATTGAAAATAATCGGGCTGTTAACTTCTCAGATGAAAAAGGCGCTTGGGTCTTTAAGCAGCACCCCTTCGATAAGAATAAAATCATCGAGGGCACCTATTTAGGTATTAACTCACTGGAATTAAAGAATGGACAGGTTTCAGAGGTCAATAAAATTCAAGGCTTTGATGAGTCTTCAAGGGTAATGGAATTTTCTGACAGTACCCTCTGGATCGCTCAAGGTTATAAGGGCGTTTTTAAAGTAAAACTCAATTCTGATCTCTTGGCCGTAACGGATATAAATCTTTACAACAGTAATAAGGGTTTCCCTTCTGATGTATTGATCAATGTTTTTAAAATCTCGAATGAACTCATTTTCAGTTCTGAAAGCGGTTTTTATAAATACGACAAGGCGAAAGACTACTTTTTGCCTAATGCAAAATACAGCGAGCTAATAGGTTATGAATCATCCATTGTTGACATGGAAGAAGATGAATTGGGTAATATTTATTTCATCGAAAGGTCTAAGGTAGGAGTACTTAAATCGACTAATACCGGAGGTTTTGAACTATCAACGGCAGCTTTTAATAAAGTGAAAGGCTTGTGGAATGACGATTTAGGCAATATTACAGTCCTCGACAAGGATAATATTCTGATTGGGGCACGAGAGGGTTTTATTCATTATGACCCTACATTTTTAGTCAAAAAGACAGATGACTTTAAAGTGCTCATAAGGCAAATCGTGAATAAAGGTGAGAAGGATTCGGTTATTTTCCATGGACAGTTTATGGAAGGAACTCAGATTTCGAAAGCACAATCAGAGCAAGCCATTAGCAGCTTCAAGTTCGGACAAAACTCCTTTGTATTTGACTATACGGCTATTCACTACGAAAGTGAAGGTGAAATCCACTACCAATATAAGCTAGAGCCCTATGAACAAAATTGGTCGGATTGGACGTCTTCGAGCACCAAAGAATACACCAACCTGCCCGAAGGCGATTATACATTCAAATTAAGAGCAAGAAATATCTATAACGAAGAAATGGATGCTATCCCCTATTCATTCCATATCAACCCTCCAATTTACAGATCGACATTCGCCTACCTCTTGTATGGACTAAGCACCTTGAGTTTGCTCTTCTTAAGTTTTAAATACCTGGATAAACGCTTCAAGAAAGCTACGCTAGAATTAACTGAAAAGCAGGACTTAGAAATCAAAGAGAAGGAAGAACAGATCGAATCCATCACCCAAAAAACTGAGCAAGAGATTATTCAACTCAAAAATGACAAGCTT
>JBLIKG010000260.1:0-3740 GCA_047636255.1 Roseivirga sp.
AAGCGGTTTGGCTATACCAGTTAAAATTAAAAATGAATAATTAATTTCACGTTAGCAAGCCAAATAATATCATTCAAGATAAGAGCTATAAGTTTGCTGTTGAAGTTGTAAAGACAGTTAAAGAGTTTAGAACTGAATCGAAGGAATTCCTGCTTATAAATCAATTATTAAGAAGTGGTACTTCAATTGGTGCCAATGTTGAAGAATCAATAGGCGCACAATCTGATAAGGATTTTTTACACAAAATAAGTATCGCTTATAAAGAAGCGAGAGAAACAAAGTATTGGTTAAAGTTATTACGAGACACTTCTTATTTAGAAAGAGAAGAAAGTGAAAGTTTAATAATTGATTGTGAGGAACTTCTGAAGATTCTCGGGTCAATTCAGAAAACATTGAAAACTCGTAATTCCTAATTTTAAATTGAAAAGTAGATATGGCGAATATAGTAGCTATCGTGGGTAGGCCCAATGTGGGGAAGTCGACATTTTTTAACCGACTTGTAGAGAAAAGGCAGGCCATTATGGACAACGAAAGTGGGGTTACCCGCGATCGCCATTATGGTTATGCGCAATGGGTAGGTAAGTTTTTCACTGTTATTGATACAGGAGGTTATGTAACAGGGTCTGAAGATGTATTTGAAGGTGCCATTCGTACCCAAGTGGCTGAGGCCATGGAAGAGGCTTCGGTAATAGTATTTATGACCGACTGTCATGATGGATTACATCCTTTGGATAGAGAATTTGCTAGGATCGTTAGAAGCATCAGAAAGCCTGTAATCGTTGTTGCGAACAAAGCAGATACTACTGAAAAGTTGTATGTGGCGAGTGAATTCTACGAAATGGGTTTAGGCGAGGTATTCCCAATTTCAGCCGCCAGTGGTTCTGGATCTGGAGAGGTGCTTGACGAAGTAGTAAAGTATTTCGAAGAAGAAGGCAACGAGGATCCTGAAGGCGGAATTCCGAAAATTGCAATCTTAGGTAGACCTAATGCTGGTAAGTCGTCATTTGTGAATGCACTTCTTGGTAAGGAAAGAACCATAGTAACTGATTTAGCGGGAACCACGAGAGATTCCATCAACACGCACTACAACTTATTTGGTAAGGACTTTATCCTAACCGATACTGCTGGAATTCGAAAGAAATCCAAAGTGCATGAAGACATTGAGTTTTACTCCGTTATGAGGGCCCTACAAGCACTGCAAGACTCAGATGTTTGTATCATGATGATTGATGCTACTCGAGGTCTCGAAGCTCAGGACATGAACATTGTCAGTTTGGCTTTAAAATACCGTAAGGGTATTATGGTGATGGTGAACAAATGGGATTTGATCGAAAAGGATTCAAATACCATGAAGCGATTCACTGCCGAAATGGATCAAAAACTAGGTCAGTTGACCTGGATTCCGAAAATATTTACTTCAGTAACTGAGAAGCAAAGGATTTTTCAGGCCATCGAATTGGCTGTAAAGATCAACGAGAATAGATCAAGAAAAATTACTACTTCTCAATTGAACGAGGTCATGCTGCGCGAAATTGATCATTATCCGCCACCAGCATTAAAAGGCAAGTTTGTTAAGATAAAATACATTACGCAGTTGCCAACTAGGACGCCAACCATAGCTTTCTTCTGTAACCTGCCTCAGTATATTAAGGAGCCTTATGAGCGTTTCTTAGAGAATAAACTCAGAGCACATTTCGAGTTTGATGGAGTGCCTATTAACCTAGTTTTCAGGCAGAAATAGTGCAAAAGTTGCAGTCGATCTTATCGGAAAGGCTCCCAGAAAAGTCATTAGGATATTGCCTTGCCTTAGCAAAGCAGTATCCTTTTCATTTTACGGTTACTAGAAAAAGGCTTTCCAAGCTAGGAGACTACCGTTATAGCCCTCGCGACCAATCTCATACCGTCACGGTAAATGGAGACTTAAACCCCTACCAATTTTTAATCACTTACGTGCATGAAGTGGCCCATCGGGTGGTACACAAACCAAGGTCGCGCCAATTGCCTCATGGCGAAGAATGGAAGGGCAAATTCAGAGAATTGATGTTGCCTCTGCTCAATACCGATATTTTTCCTGATGACGTGTTGCGGGTATTGGCCAAGCACATGAAAAACCCTAAGGCAAGTACTTCGGCAGATCATAAATTGGTCAAAGTCCTTGCTCAATACGATGAGTCATCTTCTTCTGCTTTCACGCTAGATCAAGTACCAATTGAGGCTGAATTTATGTTCAGAAAGCGGAAGTTCAAGAAGTTGGAAGTGAAAAGGACTAGGGCTTTATGCTTAGACATGAAGAACGGAAAGCGCTACTTGATTCCACAAATTGCCCAGGTTGAATTCAGCCAAGTTGAGAAAAAGCAAGTGTTGATAGCCACTCAGAAGATAGAGATTGTGAAAAAGAAGGTATCAAAGAAGGTCAATCCTGCGGCTCACAATCAAATTAATCTTTTCGAATAATTGCCTTGGCCCCAATGTTCGCCAGTTAAAGGTATCTAGTTCGCCACCAAAATTGATGTAGCTATCAATATTAAAATTGGCCATTTCATCGATTGCGAAATCGCGGAAATTAATCCCACAAATCCAGCCCTCTTCCATATCTTCAAACCATTCCTCGTAATAACTGTCATCCGAGCCATGAAAGTTTAATACGTTTTCACCAATCAGCAGGTATTTGTTAATCCCTAGGTCATTGAAGTGATCTACTATATTGCGCTTAAAGTGCATGATGTCATTATTAATGGCATCGTTCCACTCTCCAATAAATTCTATGATGATACAGCCAAGATCATAATCAGCAAAAAGCACTTTAATATACAGTGTTTCTGATCCCATGAAATCCCAGTGCGGATCGATATAATAGCCATAGATCGTTTCCGAATACAACTCAGCATTATAGATTTTACCATCAAAAGGGGAGTTCGGGTCTTCAGCTACATCGTAGTACTGAAGCCATCTATAAAAAGGTTCTATTGTATGCATTTTCTAGTCATTCGTTAACTGGTGAATTGGTGAATTAGTTTTAACAAGCTAGTTTACGTTTCGATTGTTAGATTTTTAATTTCACCTAAACACTAAACACCTACTCCTCCGGACTATTCATCTCTAAAACTACTTTCCACAAAGTCCCTAACAGCATAAGCGTAAATCCAATAACCATCACCGTATTTCGAGTCGATTGCTCAAGGTTGATGAATAGCTTCGAGACTAACATGCTGATCACCAATAGAAATCCGGTGACGGCTATCACCGAGGCAATTTTTATAGATAGTTTGGTATTCAAAACAGACGGATTTTTGGGATTAATGCAGGCACTTCTTCTTTGTATTTGAGGTAGGCCTTGCCATGAATTTCGATCAATTTCTTCTCTTCAAAATAAATTCCAATAGGGAGGTAAATCATTAAAGCCACCAAACTAATGAGATTCACGAGCAAAGGGTTATAAATAAAATAGCCAAAGAAAAGTAAGATAATACCTGAATACAGCGGATGACGAATTTTACCTTGGAGCTTATCTGTCTTTAGTGTGTCATCGGTTTTCTCCTCTTTTTTAAAACCAAGAAAAACCCTGAGACTGTAATTTCGAAACGCCCTTTTCATCACGAAAAACCCTAAAGAGGCAATGAGCAAGCCAATCGCGAAAGTTATTTGGCTTGGTGGAAGCACAAAGCCACTATAGATACTTGCGCCCAGCAATAGTGTAAATCCAAGGGTAAATGTAGAGAAGATGCTGTAAATCAGTCGGT
>JBLIKG010000261.1:0-3687 GCA_047636255.1 Roseivirga sp.
GTTTAGAGATCATCAAAATTTTGAGTTTGATGGAAGTTTAGAAGCACTGAAATATCTATCGCAGCCTTACGAATACATTCCCTCAGATGGCATGCTGGTTGGTGAACATAATGGCGCGCATTATTACACCATAGGGCAAAGAAAAGGATTGGCTGTAGGCGGCAAACCTGAGCCACTTTTTGTAATCGAAAAGGATACAACGAATAATGTAATCTATACAGGGCAAGGTGAGAATCATCCTGGATTGATGCGGAAAGGGCTTTTTGTGGAAATGAAAAATGTGCATTGGGTGCGACCAGATTTGGCATTAAGTCCAAAGTCTTCCAGAAGTTACCTTACTAGAATCCGCTATCGCCAACCTCTAGAAAATGCCGAACTCTTTATGGAAGAAGATGGCCTTTATATCATTTTTGAGCAATACCAAAAGGGAATAGCTTCTGGTCAGTTTGTGGCTTGGTACGATGGTGAAGAATTGATTGGCTCTGGGGAGATTAGTTGATTTGGTCAATAGTTCAGGAAACGAGTTTATCGGGAATCAGTTATCAGGGGATTGGGAAATTATGACCTATTCGAATTTTGAAATTTCAGTTTAGGGTTACTTCAGTCGAAGAAAACTCTCAGTTTAACCATAGATTGTTATTTTTTGAAATAGAATGCACCTATGAAAAACTTCTTTCCCTGAGTTTACGAAGGGTCTAGAATTTAACCATAGTTCCTTCCTCCGAAGCCTCGGAGCCAGGATAGAAAGCCCTAAACAGTTATCTGTTGATCCTTAGTCAGTTGAGAACTAAATCAGCAACCCTACTTTAACTTTTGGAATTTGGATTTTCAGATTTGGAATTTGACGCTTGGCGTCATGGATGCACTGAAACCCACACTTCTCCATCTTCGAAGAATTCCTTTTTCCAAATGGGCACGGTAAGTTTTAAGGTATCAATACAGTATTCGCAAGCCTGAAATGCTTCTTTTCTGTGGGGTGATGAAACTCCAATTACAACTGCTTCCTCTCCTATTGCAACAACTCCTGTGCGATGATGAATCAGTACATGCTCAACACCGAATTTGGCCTTGGCCTCGTCCGCTATCTTTTGCATTTCCTTGAGCGCCATTGGTTCGTAAGCCTCAAATTCAAGCTTTAACACCCTTTTTCCTTTGGTCTGATCTCGAACTGTACCCACAAAAGTGACTATTCCGCCACAGGCAGGATAATTGACTAAATCTACAGCCAACTGCGGATCAAGCTTTTCAGATGTGATATGAATTAATGATTTCATCCGCCACTTACAGGCGGAATCAGCACCACCTCGTCTTTTTCGTTTATGATATAGTCCTCTTGCACGTAATCTTCATTCACAGCAAACTGTAATGAAGACAGGCCTTCAAAGGCAGGAAATTCATTGATTAAGCTCTTTCGTAAATCAGCAATGGATGATGATTTTTCGATAGAAAGAAAATGCTCCTTGGTTTGAAGAATGTCCTTGGCAATGCCAAATGCTATCACTTTCACCTCTATCATTTCTATTCTTTGATTCATACTAAGTATTTCCAAAGTAAACGTGCCCCAGCGAATAAAACCAATAAAGCGGTCAGCATCTTCACCCTTTCTTGAGAAAGCTTAAAAACGCTTAATCTAGAGCCTAATTGACCACCTATTAACACGCTCAATCCTAAATAAAGGATCAATTCAAAGTCAAACGACAAATTGCCTTCGCTTAACTGCCCCGCTAAGCCAGAAAGTGAATTGGCCAAAATGAAAATGCTGGCAGTACCCGCAATGGTTTTGGCCTTGTCCCAATGAATGATATGCAAAAGCGGTGATAAGAAGATCCCCCCACCAATTCCTACCGAACCCGCCAATAAACCAATAGTGCCTCCTAAAGCGCCATTAGCGAACGCATTGTCCTTTAGTTTCGATGGTGACTTGCTTTCACTGATTCTTTTTAAATACTTTTCTGACAACATCACAACTGCTGTCAAAACAAGGGTTGCGCCAAGCAGTATAAAAAAAGTCGTCTGTCTGAATGGTATTTTAGCACCAATAAACGCCAATGGAACGCTGAGTAATACCAGAGGTAAAGTCTTCTTCCAGTTGATGTGGCCCTTTTTAGCAAAAAGATAAGTACCTCCCGAAACCACAATAAGATTACACAATAAAGCGATGGTACGGAGTAATCGATATTCAAAACTATATAAAGAAAGCACCGCCAAATAACTTGAACCGCCTCCAAAGCCGACAGAAGCGTAGAGAAAGGAGATAATAAAAAAGAAGAGGATCAGTTCGTAGTCCATTGTAACTTCCTGATTTTAATAAATGTCCAGTGTTGGGTCAATCTCTTTTTGCCAAGCTAAAATGCCACCTTCTAGATTTTTCAAGTTGGTAAACCTTGCTTCGCGAAGTAATTGAATGGCTTTTTTACTTCGAGCTCCACTTTTGCAATGCACCACAATGGCTTGTAATTTAGGCAGCTCACTCAAACGATTTTTAAGTTCCGCTAAAGGAATGTTATGACCACCCAAGTTGGCGATCTCGTATTCATAGCTTTCTCTCACATCTAAAAGAAATGGTGCATTCTCTGAACTGAGTATTTGATTCAATTCATGAACAGTAATGGATTGACTGTCTATTCGAGGTTCTTTCATTCCACAAAACGACTCATAATCAATCAATTGAGTAATGCTTGGATTTTCTCCTGAGATTGGATTGTTTGGATTCCTTTTAATATTGAGGAAACGGGTGGTAAAGTCAAGACTATCATAAATCAGAAGTCTTCCGCTTAATGTTTCGCCTATGCCGGCAAGCACCTTGATGGCCTCATTGGCCTGCATTGCACCAATAATTCCAGCCAATGCTCCAAAAACACCACCTTCATTACAACTTGGCACCATATGAGGTGGTGGTGGCGTAGGAAAAAGATCGCGGTAGTTGGGGCCTCTGTTCCCATCAACTTGCAATTGGTTGAATACGCTCACCTGACCTTCGTACCTAAAGATAGCGGCATAGACCAAGGGCTTATTTAACAGCACGCAGGTATCATTTACCAAGTAGCGTGTTGGTAGATTATCGCTGCCATCCACTACTAAATCAAATTCGCCAATTATTTGCATTGCGTTAGATGCACTAATAGTAGTTTCGAAGACCCGCACTTTTACATTGGGGTTGAGCTGATTTATGCGTGCTTCCGCCAGTGAAACTTTGCTCTTACCAATGTCTTCGGATGAATAAATTACTTGGCGTTGAAGGTTGGTCAAGCTGACTTCATCAAATTCTACAATACCAATTTCTCCTACCCCAGCAGCAGCCAAATAGCTAATATTCGGAATCCCCAAACCTCCTGCCCCAATAATCAGCACTTTAGAAGCCTTCAATTTCTCTTGGCCTTCTAAACCAAAATTGGGCAAAATGATTTGCCTGTTATAGCGTACGAGTTCTTCTTTACTGAGCACTTTTTAGTTTTTGATAGTCAGAAAAGGTGTCAATGTCTAAAATGAAATGATTGTTCCCAGCTTCAAAAGGAATTACGCGATCCATTTGCTGTTTTACAATACCGCTGCAACCGTTCGTCTCTTTATGATTCAATATTGCATTCTTATAACCAGCATTAAAAATCACTGGATTGGCCTTTTTTCCTTCATATTGAGGTAAAATAATATCTTTTAAAGCGTTAAAAAAGCTTTGGTAATTATGAA
>JBLIKG010000262.1:0-3663 GCA_047636255.1 Roseivirga sp.
GTATAGGATGCAAGAAATATTATGACAATCAGGACTCTATTCAGTTTCATAAATGTTGTAAAAAAGTAATCGGAGTTCATATTAATTAAAATTCTAACAGAATTGTTGAAAGTAGGTTATTATTGAGTCTATATTATCAACAACGGCAGATTCAAAAGTAGGTTGATCAAAGTGTTTAGTGAAATGAAAGTATCAGACATCTCAATTCTTGAAGCTAATTTAAAAAAGAGATTGGCTGAACCTCTTCCCGGGCGAGATGCACAATCCTTAATGGCACCTGTGCCAATTGATGATAATCGATTCAAAGAGAATCCAAATAATCCTGCAAGACCAGGTGGCGTGATGATTCTTTTGTATCCTAAAAATGGCGAAATCTATCTTCCTTTAACGAAGAGACCTAGTTACCAAGGAGCGCATAGTGGTCAGGTGAGTTTCCCTGGTGGTAAAGTCGAAAGTGAAGATGTTGATCTTATCGCCACAGCACTAAGAGAAACTGAAGAAGAAATAGGGGTGAAGCAGAGTGAGATTTCCGTACTTGGTCAGCTCTCTGAGCTTTTTATCATAGCCAGTAATTTTAAGGTTTACCCTAGCTTAGGCTTGATGCAGTTTACTCCGCAATTCATCCCTGATCCATATGAAGTAGAGTCAGTTTTGGAAGTGCCACTTCAGCAATTATGGGATAAATCTAGGCAAGGAATCCAAGAAATGCATTTTGGTAGATATACCATACACTCTCCTTATTTTGAGATTGAAGGCCATAAAGTATGGGGAGCCACAGCCATGATGCTCAGTGAATTAATTACACTATTTGATGAAATAAAGTCTTAGTCTTGTAAAATGGCAGTGGCTTCAATCTCGATTAAATAGTCTGGCCCAATGAATCTGGAAATTTCAACCATTGTAGTACAGGGTTTAATGTTTCCGAAAATCTCTTTATGTGCGCGACCTATATCTTCCCATTGATCAATATTAGTGACGAACATACGCGTACGGACAACATCATTTAAACTGCCGCCTGCGGCAATCAATGCCTTCTCTATTTTCAGAAGTGCAAATTTGGTTTGGGCATACGGGTCATCTTTTCCTACCAAAGTCCCGGCATCATCCGAGACAGTACCGGTTACCTCAATTACATTACCTACTCGAACTGCTCTAGAATAACCAACAATATCTTCCCATGGACTTCCGCTCGAAATATTAATTCGCTTGTTCATATTCATTACTCAAATAGAATACTAGTTTTTTTAGTAACTCTTTAGGATCAAAAGGTTTGTTAATAAATTCAGTCAAAGATGGGCTTTTTATATAATCATCGACATCATTTTCACGGAACGCTGTCATGCCTATTACCTTCGTATTCTTGTTCAATAATGACCTAGTTTTGATGAATTCTGTACATTCAAAGCCATTCATTCCATCCATATGAACGTCCATCAGTATGAGGTCGAACTCAGACTCATTCACTTTTTGGCAAGCTTGATTTCCGTTTTCAGCCTCGTGGAAGTTTGCATTCCATTTTGCAAATAGTCTCCTTAAAACCAATCGATTCATATAGTTGTCGTCTACAACTAAGATGTTGGCTTTCTTTAGATCGAAAACAGTATCGATCTTATTTGCGGACAAAAGGTCAAATGACTCTGGCAATTCAAAGTCCAGTGAAAAGCTAAAGGTTGTTCCCTTGTCTACCTCGCTAGTTACATGGATTTCACTATCGTGCATTTCTATTAATTTGCGCGTAATGGCTAATCCCAGGCCTGTACCCCCATATTTTCTAGTAGTATCGCTGCTAGCCTGTTCAAAGTCTTCGAAAATCGTAATGATTTTATCCTCGGAAATCCCTATACCACTGTCTTTGACAAAGAATTCTAAAGTCACTTTTTCATCTTCAATTCCTTTAAGCTCCGCGAATACTTCAACACTTCCTTCATCGGTGAATTTAAGCGCGTTACTGATCAGATTGTTGAAAATCTGGGTAAGCCTCGTTGGGTCGCCTATGATTCTATTTGGGGTGTTTTCAGATAGATTGATAAGAAGCTGTATCCCCTTACTTGTTGCTTTGAATTTGAAACTATCCCTTATGTTTTTCAATAGATCAATCAAGGAGAACTCTACCTTTTCTAACCTAAGTTTGCCAGCCTCCATTTTATTATAATCTAATATATCGTTAATGAGCGAGTTAAGGCTTTCTGAAGAGAATTTTAATGCATCGATATATTCCTGTGTTTCTTCATTATCATTATCGTTATCAATATCCATCAGGTGACTCAAACTGATAATTGCATTAAGTGGAGTTCTAATTTCATGGCTCATTACGGAAAGGAAATCAGACTTAGATTTAGTTGCTTTTTCAGCTTCTAATCGTGCTAGTTTCAATTCGATATTTTGAACATTAATTTGATGAGTGCGTTCAGCGACTTTTTCTTTTAATTCTGAGTTTGTTTTTTCCTGAATTCTCTCGTTTTCCACAAGCTGTAGAATCAAGGATTCCTGAGTGATGGTGTGGTTTTCAATCAGCTTTTTCATTTTATGCCCCATGCCAAAAGAGAAAAGGAGCAACTCAATACTTACTGCAACCTGAACAAATGGGATTAACTGGATATTTAAATCAAGTACGAATTCAATCGATGCAAATAAAAGTGTAGTAACCAGAAAAATAGAAGCTATCGTGAAATAACGGACTTCAGTAGAGTTGAAATTTTTCAGGCTAATAATGAATAAAATCACAGAGATGCAAAGTGCAATATTGATGTAGTTGACTATTATCAGTGCATTATATACATCCATTGTGAGCGTAACGTAGATTGAGTTAGTCACGAATAGGATTGAGATTAACCAAATGAAAGCCTTGAAAAATTTATCCCATTTGGGTTGAGTAATCGCGATGTTAAGAAATAACCTTGCAAATGAGAAGTAGAAGACAGCCGACAAATTGGGTAATAGCCACATAAAAGAAACCAGTTTTGGATCTGTTGGGCTTATATATTCATCCAGAAAACCATGGTAAAAAAGAAAATAGATGGAACTTATTAAGGCGTAAATTCCATAAAACAGGAACTCTCTCTTTTTTATAAAGTAGAAAAAAGTAAAGCCGATAACGGATAGAATAAGTGAAAGACCTGTAAAAGAACCGACTAGGAAGTTCTTGGTGCTAGTGGCCTTTTGCCAGATGCTATTGGGTACAGATCTTAAATCAAATCTAGGCGGGTAGTTATCAAGTGACTTTATTTTTATTAGGATTGAAGCGGTCTCATTAGACGCTAGTTTTAGAGGGAATTTTGATTCGAATCCATGTTTAATATTTCGTTGATTGTAAGGAACAAAGTATCCAGTTTTCAAGCTATCAACTTTATTGTCTTTTTGAATGTAAACGCTTGAGTAGGCGTTGTTACCGGTGAAGACAACAAGGTCTTGAGGGGTACCACTGGAATTTTTAAAGATAACCTTAACCCAATAGGTCTTTGAGGTCTCAAAATTATCTATTTCGCTTAAGCGAATGAAGTATTTGTTTGCGTAATCTTTTACACTTTCGTAGCCCAATAAATTGCTATCGTCACGAAATACCATTACCTGTGATGGCAAAACTGTATTTTCTTTACTATCGTAAATTTGGTACTGAAACCAAAAAGACTCAACGATCGGTGACTTACCGAACAAAGAACTGAA
>JBLIKG010000263.1:0-3642 GCA_047636255.1 Roseivirga sp.
CAGTTCAAAAACCAATTATCTCCTTCTGAAATTATTTTGGGAGTAGACCACTTGCCATTTTCTAACTTAGAAAATGAGAGGGTAGCTTTTTTCTCCTTTTTTTCAACCCATGATAGATAGACATCGCCTTTTTTATCCGTAAAGAGGTTTGGCTCTTGACTTCCTTCAAGGGCAGGGCTATCAATGTTGGTAATTGTTGGCGCTGCTTCTTTTGCCGGCTGGCAAGAAGCTGTTGCAATTATTGCAATGACTAAAATTGAATAAATATTTTTCATGGTTAATTTTTTAGTAGGGATTTAAACATTGAAATATTTTCTGGGCTGTCCCATTCTTTGGCTCCCATATGTTCATATATCATATTTCCTTTTCCATCTACAATATAAGAGGCTGGAAGAGCATAGATATTCAGGGCCTCAAGCCCCATTCCTAATTCAGCAAAATCAAATGTGTAGTCATTTTTAGCAATGAAATTCTGAATCTTATCATGTTCTTCATTCGAAATAGCGATGAACATATAACCTTCATCTTCCAACTTGGCCTTGGCTCTTTCTATTGAAGGCATTTCTTTTAAACATGGCGCACAAAAGGTTGCCCAAACGTTTATAAAAGCCATTTTCCCATCCAAATCAGCCACGGTAATGGCTTTGCCATCCATTGTTTTTAAATCTAGCTTATCGAAAAATGCTTTTTCGTCTTTTGTGCTTCCGCAACCAAAGAGCAGTCCGACAAGAGAGATTGCAATTACACTACGTAGGTAATTCATGA
The DNA here is from genome assembly GCA_047636255.1 of Roseivirga sp. Classification (GTDB taxonomy): domain Bacteria; phylum Bacteroidota; class Bacteroidia; order Cytophagales; family Cyclobacteriaceae; genus Roseivirga. The sequence goes on from JBLIKG010000263.1 coordinate 766, forward strand.
TGTTACAATTTTGAAGGATACTTTGATATCTGCCCAATTAATAGAAATTGTCCCTTCATTATTTTCAACGGGAGTCACCTCATAAAGCAGGTGTTCTTGAATTGTTTCTAAAGTTTCAGGCATTAATTGAAGCCTCAAAACATCTTTGTTTTGATCGTAATTATCAGCAAGATGTTGGTTATAATCCTCATTGATGATCAATGTCCACTCGTCCTTACCCGGTATTGTGAAAAGGGCATATTTTCCTTTCTTTATTCTATTGCCATTGAGTTCAACATCTGTCGAAAACTCAATAGTCGTTGCGCTATGAGCTCCAGTCACCCACACTTCATTATAAGCGACTAAACCTCCAAAAACGGTTCTGCCCCGAACTCCAGGAGAATGATAATCAATCTGAACTAGGGTATTACCAATTGTTACTTTGGTAGATTCTGCGGGGCTTTTAGGTTTTGCTACCTCGGTTGCTTCTATGGGAGGCGTTATGGCCTTCTCTTGATTTTTAGCTTCTTTTTTCTCTCCAGTACAGGCAATAGCCAGAATACTGAGCATTATTATTGAGAATAGGTTGGTTGTTTTCATCTAAATTGGGTTAGGGTGGTTCCAGTTAAAAAATTAAAATTAAAAAGTGATTCTTGCAGATTTACTGAGGCAGTGAGTGCCGAGAGTTTAAGCTGCAGAATCAATTGAAGGGTACTCAAAAGCTGATCGAATTGAGTATTGTTATTGCTGTAATCAGTAGTAAGAAGTTTCAAAAGCAGTTCAGTTTTTTCAAGCTCTTTATCATACAATCGGAGTTCGGTATTTGCCTTTTCAAATTGAAAGTTGGCCATCACCCATTGGTTGGTAATTTGATTTTGAACTGCTTCAATTTGGTTTTTGTAGGCTTCTTGCATAAAGCCTGCTTCTTGTTTTAAGGCTTCATTTTTCTTTCTAAAAATAGGTAGACTTAAGCTTATGGTTGGCGCCAAAATATCCTTTCCATTGTCTGGGATATTAGGCATGTCGCGTTTTTGAATAAAACCATACTCAAGACCTAAGCCTATTTTGGGTTTACTAGCAAGTTCGGCAAGTTCGACTTGATAATTTGTTGACGAGATTTGTTCTTGTACTGCTCTAATACTTGGGTTGTTTTGGACGGCAGAATCTAAAGTAAAATCAACCTCTTTTTCTGTGTTCAACTCAAAGGTCAAGTCAATTTGGTCAATGCTTATAGGAATCTCATTATTCAATAGCGTATTAAAGTCACTTAAGAGTGGCTCTCTTTTCAATTTAAGCAATTCAAGTTGCGTTGAGGCCTCATCAATTTTGATTTGAACCCTGACTAAATCCGCAAGTGAGGCGAGGTTTGACTCGTATTTTGTTTTTGAAATCGGTTCAAAAGATTTTAGTAATTCTAAATTAGTAGCATTGATTTCAAGTTGCTTTTCAAGCTCATATAGTGACAAATAGGAGTTTTTGATTTCTAGAAAGAGCATATTCTTAGCCGCCTCGAACTCCTCGAATTTTACCTGTGCCAACGAAGCCGCCAATTGTTTTTGCTTTGGCAGCGTACCTCGCCAAGGAAACATTTGTGATAAACCCGCCTTAAATCTTTGAGCACCCACTCGTGTTTCTACCGGGCTGATGAAGTAACCAAAACTCACAGTGGGGTCTGGTAAACTACCTTTTTGCTCTACTTTCTCTAAAGCAGCCAAGTACATATTGAATTTGGCTTTCAAGGTTGGGTTTTGACTAGCTGCCTTTTCTAAATATCCGTCCAACGGAGTTTGGCTGAAAAGACTAAGGTTAAAAGCCCCAAACAAACATATGATCAACAGCTTTCTCATTTTTTAGTGCTTTTGGGTAATGATAAAACTATGGGTTCAGTGATAATCAGTTGATCAACATGGCCCATTACGGTGATCGAATCATTCACAAAGTGAACATGCAAATAACTTCCGTGATGAGTGAAAATTCCTTCATGATTTTCAGAATAGAAGCCTAACATTCTACCTTTTTCATTGATCGAATGTCCTTCAATACCAGCCTTTTTATAAGCTTCATGATTTTGTTCTGTAGCCTCTGCAGCATTAATGATATGCCAGTTTACTTTAGTAAAACCACCTTCTAGCATGAATGGAAATGGTTTAGAAGTATCTAAACCTTGATCTTCGGCCATGGTCTTAATCGAAGATTGAAGATTGGCCAAATCATTAATTGAATCTGTAAAATTGACTTCTTCCCATTCATTGACCGTAGAATCTATGATTAAAATAGCATCGTCATTGAAGTCTTTCTTTATGGTGATTTCACCATTTGAAACCTTGCTTAAAATGGGCTGACTGTCCATGATCATTATTTCACCCGTCAGTTGTTTTAGAGCGCCAATTGCATAAAAGTGCTCTGTTTTTTCAAAGTCATTCAATGCGATATAGGTGTCTAACTTATTTTCCATCATGATCTCTCGCAGCACACCGTAATTCCCAACTTCGAAAGCGGGTTTTGTTTTTTGGCAGCCCAAGAGGGAGAGAATGATGAAAATGGAGAAAATATATCTATTCATGAGCTTCTATTTTAAGTGAAGATTTGAACTGGGCTTCTTTGTAATAGGAAAAGAGAACAGGGACTACAAAAAGAGTGATGAGTGCGATTAACATTCCTCCAAATGAAGGAATCGCCATAGGAATCATTACATCAGCTCCCCTTCCCGTAGACGTCAGCACTGGTAAAAGCGCAAGAAGTGTGGTGGCCGTTGTCATTAAACAAGGCTTCACTCTTCTCATTCCAGCTTCAATTACCAAGCTCTGAATGGCATTCTTGGTAAGTTTTTGTTTATCCTTAAATGACTGATCGAGGTATGTGGCCATTAACACTCCGTCATCCGTAGCAATGCCAAAT
>JBLIKG010000264.1:0-3591 GCA_047636255.1 Roseivirga sp.
GCATAGCATAGGAAAGTCTTCCTGACTTTGGAGCCCTCCATATTTAAATTCTTTAAAGGTTGTACCTATTCCTCTTTGAATATTACCTTTTGGGGGCTGATTTTATTCAAAAAAAACTCGGTTGGAGCTCAAATAAACTGCAAATTCTAATCTCTTTTTAAGCCAATTTAGAGATGTCGCTAAATTGCGTAGACTAATTTTGTTAGATGGAAAGGAGTTAACAAAAATTGATAAATAAGCATGCAAAACAAGAGGTTTCTCATCGTAGAGGACGAAGAAAAAGTTGCAAATTTTATTCAAAAAGGTTTGGCAACTCAAGGAGTATTGTCAACTATTGCTGCGACTGGTAACGAAGCCATGCATTATTTTAAGTCTGAACAATTCGATTTAATCCTTTTAGACGTTGGACTTCCAGATACAAGCGGCTTGGAACTTTGTCAGTATTTCAGACAGAATGGTAGCAAAACTCCGATTTTAATGCTCACGGCATTCGGAACTGTAGCCGATAAGGTAGCTGGTTTTGAGAAGGGAACCGACGATTACTTGGTCAAACCATTTGATTTCATGGAATTGATAGCCCGCTGTAAGGCATTGATAAAAAGAGCTGCAGATTATTCAAATGACGAAGAGAATTTGGTCATCGGAGGACTTGAGCTCGATTTAAAAGAAAAAGTCGCAAGAAGAGAGGGCAGAATAATAGATCTCACTGCTAAAGAATATGGCTTACTCGAATACTTGATGAGAAATAGAGGAAGGGTAGTCTCGAAAGTAGATATTGCCGAAAAGGTATGGGATATTAATTTTAATACAGGAACAAATTTTGTGGAGGTTTATATCAACTATCTTCGAAAAAAAGTTGACAAAGGTTTTTCTGCCAAACTCATTCATACCATTGTTGGGATGGGCTACATGATTAAGATAAAATGACCATTCGCACAAGATTTACCCTTTTATTTCTAGCCATATTTTCAGCTTTGCTCCTCGTTTTTTGCTTGGTTATATACGTTGAATCTGAAAATCATCGCCAGCAAGAATTTAGAACAAGACTACGTAATGAATCCTTTACAGCTGCTGCGATATTTTTCAATAAGGAAACCATAAGCCCAGATTTATTCAGAATCATGGCCGAAAAGCAAATGACTGTTCTTAACGAGGAAGAGGTTAAGGTTTTTGATAAGGCTGGTAAGCTGCGATTTGAAAATACCTCGCACGATTATAAAATAGATAGGGGGATTTTAGCTACTGTTTGGCAAAAAAAAGAACATTTTTGGCATGAAGGAGATCAGCAAATGTATGCTGCAGTAATTCCAAATAATGCAGAAGAATTTGTGGTTCTCACTAGTGCAGTAGATAAATATGGGATCAGCAAACAAAAAAACTTGGCATTCATCCTTGCTTTTGGAGGCTTGGGAATGTTACTACTCGGGCTTGGCTTAGGCCATTATTTAACTGGGAGTTTCTTAAAACCTATTAAAGATATTATAAGCGGAATCAACAAAATTAAGGAGTCTAGTTTAAGTTCTCGTCTAAGTGAAGCCAATGAAAAAGATGAATTCGCACAACTTAAAATGCAATTCAATCAAATGCTGGAGAGGCTAGAGAATGCCTTTGTAAGCCAAAAAGCATTTGTATCTCATGTTTCTCACGAATTGAGAACTCCTCTGACATCAATTACAGGACAAATCCAAGTCTCTCTTCTCGCAAATGACAATCCCGAAGAGCTAAAAACAATGATTGTATCTGTACTGGAAGATGTTCAACAGCTAAATAAGCTTGCTAATAACTTACTAGAGCTTGCCACTGTTGCAGGTGATGAATCTAAATTCAAAGTGGGCTTGGTCAATGTTTTAGAGTTAATTTTTCAAGTAAGAAGTGATTTACTTATCAAAACACCCGATGCTCTCATCATGCTCAATCACTTGGACAGTAATGAAAACCCTCCAGAAATTAAGGGCATTGAATCATTGCTTATGATAGCCATTCATAACCTGATGGATAACGGTATAAAATATGCCGACAATAAAACGGTAGAGGTCAGTATTCAAGAAATGAAATCTGAATTAGTAATTAAATTTGAGAATTCTGGAAAAGGAATTACTCCCAAAGAAATAGACGCAATTTTTGAGCCATTCAAACGTGGCTCCAATGCTTATAAAATAAAAGGTCATGGTATTGGCCTCTCACTGACGAAAAAAATCATTGAACTTCATAAGGGTAAAGTTGAGGTATATAGTAATCCAGAAAGTCTTACTTCGTTGATAATCTCTCTTCCTAAGAATATCTAATAGCTTTCTAATTTTAGATTAATTTGAGCTTAATGGAACAGCTATAGTTTTGTTTCAGTCAATCGAACAAACGGATGACTTTAATTAAAAAAATTATGAAAGCTCACAAATTGATAGCGTTAGTAGCAGTATCAGCATTATTAGGAAGCTGTACTATCGTAAGACAAGGAGAAGTTGGAGTGAAGCGGTCTTTTGGTAAAATAAGTGCACAGCCCCTTATGGAAGGAGCAAGAGGATTTAACCCTTTTACCTCTTCCATTGTAAAGCTTCCGACTCAAACTAGAAATGTTGAAGTAAGAACACCACTGCCCTCTAAAGAGGGTTTGACGGTACAATCGGATGTTTCAATATTATACAGGCTAGAAGGAAGTTATGCCCCTCAAATATTGGAAAAGCTAGGGCAGGATTACGAAAATGTAGTTATTCTTCCCGTTTTCAGGTCAGCGGTAGCTGATGTTTCATCAAAGTACTTCGCAAAAGATATGCACACGGGAGAGCGTTCCGAAATTGAGAGAACAATTCAAGATTTAATGATGAAGCAGTTGAAAGATAGAGGTTTTGTTGTGGAAGCAGTTTTACTTAAGAGTATAGTTTTGCCTGCTGGGCTTACCCGGGCAATTGAGGAAAAATTAGAGGCTGAACAAACATCACAAAGAATGCAGTTTGTACTCGATAAAGAACGACAAGAAGCCGAGAGAAAAACCATAGAGGCTGCTGGAATCAGAGATTCTCAAAAAATCATAGCTGAAGGTCTTTCCCCACTACTTATCCAGTTCAAAGCAATAGAGGCTTTCAACAAACTGTCTACCTCACCGAATGCGAAAGTCATCATAACCAATGGGAATCAGCCAATGCTGCTAAATGCCCAAGAACTTTAATCTTTTTTTAATTACTTTTTAGAAAATGAAAAATATATTAGTCGCAATCACTGCATCAACACTCTTTTTGGCTTCGTGCCAAAATTTAGAAAATAAGTCTTGAAGGCAATGATCTAAAGCTACTTGTTGGAAAAGTACTTTCAGCCGAAGAGCAAGTCGCCGAAAGGTCTGAAGTACACATCGAAAGCCTAAAAGATGGTAATACTAGGTGTATTAGTAGCAATCTCACACCTAGAGATCAGACTTCCCAACTAAGAATGTCTATATGGATAGTTTGCTAAAGCCATGTTGTTGTCACCCTTGAATTGCAGCGTAGCTGTGTAAGACGTTTTTGACAAAGGTATCGGAGATATATTTGTCGCTAGAATTATAGGAAATTTTATGAACGAGGATATTTTGGGAGGTATGGAGTTTGGCTGTAAGGTTGC
>JBLIKG010000265.1:0-3529 GCA_047636255.1 Roseivirga sp.
GCCTCGATAATTTCCTGATGCTATTTCTTGATCTGCTTTGGCAGCTTGCTTTAAAGCTAAATCTTCGGTCAATGTGATTACACTTTGCAGTTGCCCATCGAACCTTTTGATTCTATCAATATAAAGTTGAGTAAGTGCTAAAGAGGTGATCTTTCTACTTTTAATCAATGAAGCCAATTGAGGAATTGTATAAAAGGCGACCTCCTCTAAATCAGCAGGTAATTCAACATTGGTTGGGATAATGAAAGCTGGATTGATCTGTTTCTCTGGGATTTCGAAGCCGGCAGGATGTGGATCAAAAACCATTGACGGGAAAGTTTCATTTGATATTTGGTACTCCCTTAAGCTGTCATAGCCCGCTTTATTTCTACCTAAGTATTGATACATAGTATCAATGGCGGACTTTTCGAAATAAAGCCCCATAAGCTTCTGACTGCTTTTAATATCTCTTTTAGTAAAACCATATTCATTGGTTTTACAACCTTGAATAGCAAGAAAAGAAAGTAGAAGTAATGTTAATTTGAATGTACTCTTCATGCTTTATAATTTTTTTTAAATGAGGCTACTTAACCATCCTTCTTGACCAATCCCTTGCTATACTGAGTACAATTAAAGCCATGCCAAGCAATGCCGCTAGCGCAATCAAATTCAGATCTTCGGATTGATCCGAGACCCGAGCTTCGTGAATCCCGAACAAGGCCCAAATCACTACCATAGCAAATGCATAATTTCTCAACTTATTACTAAACCAAATCGCAATTCCAGTAGCAATCAAAATCATTAAAATCGTGAGTTGCATCTGATAATTACTTCCAACCTCAAGGGTGTATAGCCATGCCGAAACATTGGCGATAGTGGCAACTGAAATCCATCCTAGGTACACAGAGAAATTAATGTATTCAAAATAGTTTTGCCAGGTAGCGGTTCTGACCTTACGGCTTACTAGTACTCCATAAATCAACGTTGAAAGCATCAATAGCATCACCACAACTGACAATAATAGGAGCTTGTAATGCCATGCAAAAAGCCAAGCCATATTGAAAACACATACTAGCAAGAAAATGAGAATATGCTTTGAATTGATCGTTTTAGGTGATTTAATTAGCTTGAAAAGCTGAAGCCCACAAAAAAGAGTGTTCAACAAATAGATAATTCCCCAAATAGAAAAAGTAAACCCTGCAGGTGTAAATAGTACTGGATAGAGATCTGAAAGTTCACCAGTACCTACATCATTTAATTGACCCGAACCAGCCAAATAGTTGACAAAAACGGTCAATGAGAAAATTATTATCAGCGCAAATACTAGGACTATCTTCATACCACTATTATAAGTTTAACCAATATGTCATTTTAAAAACAATCGCCCTTACTTTCGACTGTCCAATGTTGATAAAACCACCTTCATCCGTTGCCAAATAATTATCAGTATACACCAAGAAGAAGTCAGAAACTGGAGCAAACCTCCATTGCAATCTAGAATTTATATTTAAGTTATCAATCTGACTATTGTATTGTACGAAAGTAGTCCAAAAGAGCTTTTTTGTGAAGGTAAAATCGAAACGCGGACCAACCAAAATAAGGTTTGCACTGCTATAAGGATCAGGTAATCGAATTCTGTTATAAGCAAAATCGATACTGGTAAAGCCTAATGGCTGATAACGATAGGTAAAAGTACCTTCGAAATTGATTCTGCTTCCATTAAAATATTCACCTGAACGTGTACTTAGTTCATAAAAGAATTTTTTGCGCTGATCTGAGGTATAGCTCGCTATCACTAAATAGGTTGTATAGTCTGTATCACTAGGTAATCTCAAACCACCAGAGCCACTAGGATCAAATCCATTGAATAAATAAGTGTATTGCTGTCTGAGTCTAAAGCTAAAACGGGCAGAACTTTTCCAGAAAACGTCATACAATAGATTTATATCCCAATCCAATAATCCGTATTCAGAATTACCTACCATGTCAAAATCAAAACCTGGCCCATGTCTTTGAATGCCTCCACTTTGTGGGAAAAATGAGTAACGAGAGGTACTCGACATTTGACGAATATCTGTCCTTCTTACAAAACCCACCTCTGGATTGTAATTCTCTCCCACCGCTTGGGTAAAAATATTAGCAGTGAATTTTGGAACTCCATAACTCAATTCGAAACCTGTAGAATAGGCATCATCAGGTTGTATTTCATCAATGGATTGATGGTAGAAAACTTTACCATTCCAAATATTATCGGCCGAAGCTAAATTATAATCTACCCCTACGGTTCTGTTCCACTCATTATAATTGGCAACATCATAGTTCGATTCATTTTCGAAAGTCTGCTTGTTTACCATCAAAAACGACACATTTGATCGTGCAAAGACCTTTTGTTGTAGGGTGAGCATTGAATAATTATAAGAGGGTAAACCTATGCTTTCATCACTTCCTGCTTGCATTGAAAGAAAGCCTAGTCTTAGGTTATCATTCACCTTTCCACTTAGCCTTGCCCCCACAGGAATAGAGTTTTGAACATTCTGACCCGTATTTTCATCGCGGGCAATTCCAATTCTTCTAGAGAAAAATGGCCTTGTACTTCTATTTCCGTAGTTCGAAAAAAGATCAGCATTCTCTAAAAAGAACTGTCTTCTTTCTGGGAAGAATATTTCGAAACGATCCAAATTAGTCACCTGCTGATCTACCTCCACTTGCGAGAAGTCTGGATTGACAGTTAAGTCCAAATTTAGACCTGAGGTAACCGCATATTTTAGGTCAAAGCCAGCATTCACCGTATTCTTAGATAAATCAGGTTCTAAGTAATTTGTTGTCGTACCGGCAGATACATAAGGAATAAAGGAAATATTAGAGCTTGTCTTTTTTGTGGGTTCATCCCAATTCATTTTTCGCATTGTAGCGAGATTCACAATCGAGAAATTTCTTGGGATAGGAGACCATGTAGATCGTTCTGCATACTCACTGTCTACTCTATAAAAGTTGACATTCCACTGGCTCTGATTGGCTGTGAAACGTAAGGTTTTAAAGGGGATAGCCATTTCTGCTACCCAATAGCCATCATATTGTTTCGCCTCACCAAACCACTTATTATCCCAATCTAAGCTAAAGGCACCTTCTCCACTTCCTCCGTTGGCGATTAGGCCTTCTCTTCTTACCCCAAAAGGGTTTATACCAAATATTACTCCATTGGTATTGTCTTGAAAGGCATCAATAATTATAGAAAAAGAGTCATTCGCTTCCCCTCTAAAATCTCTTCTGAGCGATGGAGTGATATAATCTCTATCACCAAGAGGATTTTTCATCACACCAGAAACATAGATAAATTCATCATCATAAAGTATCCGAGCTACGGACTGAGCTACTGCTAGTGAAGAATCGAAGGGGAAAAATTGTTGCCAATTGTAGGCTGAATCCGCTAAAGCCCATGCTGCATCATCCAAGACTCCATCGATTATAATAGGTGTAGTTGTTCTTCGAATTTCGATTGATTGACTGAATAATGAAAGGCCCACAAAAAGTAGAGAAACGGCCAGTAAGA
>JBLIKG010000266.1:0-3528 GCA_047636255.1 Roseivirga sp.
TAAACTCAGTTTTGTACTACTGCTCTATGTATACCATTTCATTTGCCACAAAATGTTCAAAGAGCTTCAAAAGGATATTGTAAAATACACCTCAACTCAACTGCGTATTTTCAACGAAATTGCCACGATAATTCTCATCTCTGTCGTCTTTTTAATCGTATTGAAGAATGAGCTGAATTGGATCAAAGGAACAGTTGGCTTTCTTTTAGTCACAATTCTATTGATGTTAGGCATCAGGATTTACAAGAAATTAAGAACAGAAAAAGCAAAGCAATAGCAGGTATGAAAAATGTCTTAATCCTTATTTTAATAATCGTTGTTGCTACATCGTGTGGTAAAACCAAAAAACAGTCTTTGCCTATTTTTGGAATGACAGAATATATAGAAGTTGACGGTAAACTAGACACAGTTTATCACACCATTCCAGATTATAGTTTTGTTGATCAGGATAGCGTGACGATCACCCCGAAAACTTTTGAAAACAAAGTATATGTAGCTGATTTCTTCTTCGGCACTTGCCCAACGATTTGTCCATTGATGAAAGCCCAATTGATTCGTGTTTACGATCGATTTGAAAATAATTCAGAATTTGGAATTCTCTCACACACAATCGACCCAGACCATGATACCGTTGCTTATCTTAAAGACTATTCGGAACGCATCGGAATAATAGACAATAATGTTTGGCATTTTGTGACGGGTAATAAAGAAGAAATCTATGAATTGGGAACTGCAGCTGGCTATATGGTGCCTATTGGCGAGGATACTTCGGCTCCAGGCGGTTACATCCACAGTGGAGCCTTTATATTAGTTGATAAAGAAAGACGAATCAGAGGCTTCTATGATGGCACCAAAACCAATGAAGTAGATATTTTAATGAATGATATTGATCGACTTCTAGCGGAGTACAATACTAAATGAAAAGCACTAAACTTATCATCTGTACATCATTAGTCATTCTATTCGCATCTGCTTGTTCAGAAAAAAAAGAAAGTAAAGAAGTAGAAGTGCATAGCACTTCTCTTTCCACGCTCAGTCAGAAAGAGACTCAGTACTATTCGAACGGTAGAAAGCTTTACAAAACCATATGCGCTAACTGTCACATGGAGAATGGAGAAGGACTTGGGCGCTTAATACCACCATTGGCTAATTCGGACTACTTATTGAAAAATAGAAGTGATTTATCAAGGATGCTCAAGTATGGCATAAATGGGCCAATGATTGTCAATAACATAGAATTCAACCAGCCCATGCCAGCGAATCCAGATTTAACGGATTTAGAAATCGCTGAAATTCTAACCTATATTGGTAATACTTGGGGCAACGGAATGGGCGGTTTTACACTAGAAGAAGTGCAAGATAAGTACTGAACTTTTAGTTAATGGCGAACCTCACCTCTAACAGTTTTAAAAAGGTGTAGTCAAGTACTCTATTGATAGCATCAAAATTTCTCAGATCACATTCAAAGGTGACCATATCCGAGTACACTACTCTCCTTTCGTTATTATCAATCAAAAAAAGATAAAGCTTATTCTTATCAGTAGATAATTTTGAAGCACCTATTGATCCTTCTAACCTTAAGAATAAATTATAGCCATCATTGCCATCCAAAATCAGATTATTAGCCACTTTCCAATTACTGTACACAATCTTACTTTGGCCTTCAATTTTACTTTTAAAAAACGCCAGCATGGTTGAGTCTCCCATAGACAAATTGTCTTCTCCAAAAGGCCCTAAGTCGACATTAGATACAACCCACTTGTCTACCAAAAATTTATTAACAATAAAATCTTCTAAACCTTTCTTTGTTCTTGTTAAGTAAGTGAAATCATTTATGCTGTTGATAGGAGAAGCCATAATGTCTATTGATGGCCTAAATAATATGACTCCTTTTAAAGAGTCAATGAACATATCTACAACAACTTTGGGGTCATCGTCTACAACTGAAATAAACGATCTGCATGGACGAACGCGATATTTTCTTTCGAAATCAAATTCAGATGGGTTAACCTTACTAGTACATGAAGAAGCACCTAAAAATCCAACAAACGCGAGAAGTAAGATTTTTTTCATAAAGTCTCTATGAGTTTAAACGCGTTTGCAAGTTAAATTTTTGGCACAAAAAACACATCGCCTTTTATTCATAAAAAATGAAAAGACAAACAAATAAGACAATGATTTACTCAGTCTAATTTTTATTGATTGCAGCCTTTCCTTCTTTTATGGCCTTCTCAATATCATCTTTCACTTTTGTAACTCTCTGCTTTTCAGCATTCAAGTAATCCATTTTTTCCTCTTGCGTCTTTTCATTGTTGACAAAAGGTGCAGAATTCTTAGACCAATCGTTCATCCACAACATCATACCTTGTTGTGCTTCTTCTAAACTCTTCGCTATATCTCTTAATTCATCTGGGTTTGTGCTTCCTTCCACCTTATCAAGCACCTTTTTTCTGAGCGCCATGACTTCCCCTATTTTAGGCATCACTTCATCATGAATATTCAAAACTTCATTAACAAGCGCTTCTCCGTTATCCTTTTTGGCACAAGCGAAAACTAAAAATAATGCGAGTAAGGCTAATGTTTTCTTCATGACATGAATTTTAATGTGAAGCTAAGTCTGCTATTTTTAATGGACAAAGGTTTTAACTTTTAAAAAATGACACCATCAAGGTCAGACCGCTTTCTGCCAAACATTCGATGAAAATAAAATGCATGTAGTGGTCGGACTGATCAAAGACCTTTTAGAGTATGACGAGTTTACTGAAAAGGATTCCTACGGAATTACTTCTCGAACTTTTACAGAAGACAACTTAAATACCCCTAATCTCAGTAACTCCCATCCGCTAGGCCAGCATAAACGCCTTCTTCTAGCAGGTACATCAATTTATCAGGGTTGCTTTTGTTGAGTTTAAGTTTACCTCGAATTTTAATGCGTTTGGTGGTGTACTTAATTTGCTCTTTCATGCTAATTTCCATCACTGTTTCAGGTCCACCTGAACCACAAAAGAAACATTCACTAATGGGCAGTGATGAAAGAATCAGTTGGGTTGGCTTGAACATGCCTTCCAAAGGAATGATAAAGCCCTCCACTTCAACAATCTGGCCTTCGGCTGCCTTTGTCTCAGCATTAAAAACAGGAAGATAAACATCACCATAATCATCTTTGGCAAGTTCATATTTTACATCCCCGAGGGTTTTCCAAAGCTTTGGCCCTTCCATTACAGGCTTTTGAGCTTGTAAGCCAAATGAAATGATTACTAGTGCAATAACAATTATCTTTTTCATATCAATCTTGTGCTAACACTTTTGAAATATCTGTTCTATAGGCATTGAACGCAGGAATTAAAGCCGCAATCACACCAACCCCTACACTTAATAGTAAAACCGAAAACTCATTGTTTACAATCACCATTCCAGTAATGCCAATTTCTTCCGACTTCTCGTAATAACTTACCAACACTTCCACTAAACCATGACCTAACAAGAAACCTAAAATTCCCCCTAAAACGGTAATCAGAATACCTTCGA
>JBLIKG010000267.1:0-3498 GCA_047636255.1 Roseivirga sp.
CTGTCTTGATTGATCAGATCAGCGACTTGCTGTTCGGTAAGTCCATTTTGGATTTCGCCAAAGGCAATTTGAAAGCCATTTTCATAGGACTGTACATTGAAGCCAGAAAGCCAGCCAAAAGTGATAAGCAATAGGAGAGTAGCGGCTATTGCCACATACTTTCTCCAATACAACCATTCACTATTGCCTTGCGGAATCAATAATGGGATGTTATTGGGTAAAGCTTCATCTTCTAAATCCGAAAAGATCAAGCGAGTACTTTCCAAAGCTTCTAGTTCCTCTTTGGCTTTTGGACTGTCCTTTAGATAAGCTTCAATTTGAGCTTTCAAAGTGGGCTCAATCTCATCGTAGAGATAGGCCATTAGTTCTTCATTTGTCGGTTTATAGCTCATAATGGATTGTTTCTTTGTTGATATTCCATTGCTCTAATAATTTCTTTAATGAACCGAGTGCATAGTACAGTCTCGATTTCACGGTATTTTCTGAAATGTCCATTGCTTCGGCAATTTCCCTGATTTTCAGGCCTTCATATTCTTTCATGATCACCACCATTCTTTGCTCTTCGGGTAATTGACTCAATGCTTTTTTCAAAAGTGCTTTGAGTTCTGAGTTGCCTAATTCCTTTTCTGGGTCATCAGTTCTATTCGTGGTTTGTGTACTATCAATAAAACTTCTGTCATTCTTCGATTCAATTTTCATGAATGGAAAAATCCATTTGTTCTTTTGACGTCTCGCTTCTTCATGGCAATAATTAGACGCGATTCTGTATAACCATGGTTTAAACCGGGCATCCTCTTTAAGCGAGCCTAAGTTCTTATTCATTGAAATGAAGGTCTTTTGGCATACATCCATGGCCTGATCATGGTCACCGAAATACTTGAAAGCAAAGTTGTAAATGCGTTTATACCACTGTTTTACCAATTGATTCAAGGCGATAGAATCACCATTTCTGGCTGCTGTAATCAAAAAGTCGGTTTGTGGCATAAGGTTGATTTCCTTCATTTTATTTCCTATTCCGCATTTATGATGAAGTGATACTTTAAAAAGTTTGAAGGAAGTTAAAAAATACGGATGAATTCATCACTTTCTCTTTTTGGGCATTGGTTAAATGTGCTCAATTTCAATTTAAAAGCTGTTTTGACAGCATTCAGTCGCTCAATTTCATGACCTAGGTCATATTTTAAAGTGTCTAAAGTCACCACCTACCTTGATACACGTCAACTCAAGGCCATTTTTTAACCTACACCTTTGTTATGTTATTAAAACCTAAAACTATGAAGGTTAACACTACCATAAAATTCACAAAAAGATTAATGCTCGTAATGCTTATGGCATTGTCATACAATGTTTTGAGCGCTCAAGAACATTACAATTTGATTAAAGCCGATCAGCACTTCGTGGTGAAAGGCACTTCAACGCTTCATGATTGGCATATGGAGACCACAGATGGACAAGGCGAGTGTGTATTAACACAAACCAATGGAGTCATGAACATTCAGAAAGCCGAAGTTAAGTTCAAAGCCGAAGGCTTAGAAAGTGGAAAAAACGGAATGAACAGGAATGCCTATAAAGCCCTTAAAACTGATGATTTTCCTTGGATTGAGTTTGAACTCTCAGCATTTGAGGCAAAACCAGAAGGAAAGGCGCTTGTTACGGGAAATCTTACCATTGCTGGGTTTACAAAGTCCATCATCTTTGATGTGGAAACTGTTCAAGAAACAGGTCAAATCACAGTATCTGGCTCTTCTGCATTTAAACTCACAGATTTTGAAGTTGATCCGCCAACGGCATTGTTGGGCACAATAAAAACAGGTGACGATGTCACGATAGAATTTAAACTAACATTCAAAAACCAAAACCAATAAAGTCATGAAAAATTTTAAGATTACATTTTTTGCGCTGTTTTTATTGAGCAGCATCGCGAGTTTTGCCCAGGTAGATCTGCGTAATCCCTTGCAGTATAGTAGACAAGCAGGTAAAAAAGGAGTAAACGTATTCGAAACATCGAAAACTGATACCGTTATTTTTGATGGAATTAATGTTAGAGTAGGTGGTGACTTTGCACTTCAGTTTCAGGGTTTAAGCCACGAAAATTCTATCATCGGAGATCCATTGGTTGAGTTAGGATCAAACTTTAACTTGCCATCAGCCAATTTGAATCTTGATGTTCAATTAGCAGATGGAATGCGAATGCACTTAAGAACTTACTTGTCATCACGTCACCATACTGAATCTTATGTGAAAGGTGGTTACCTACAATTTGATAAGTTAGATTTCATCAAAGAAGGTTTTCTGTCAGAATTAATGAAAATCGCTACCATTAGAGTAGGTATGGATCAGATTAGCTACGGTGATGCGCAATTCAGAAGATCTGATAACGCCATGACCATCTATAATCCATTTGTAAGTAACTATATCATGGATGCCTTTACCACTGAGCCTTTCTTTGAGCTTACTTTGCAGCCTTCAGACTTTATTTTAGTCGCTGGGGTAACCAATGGCAGACTAAATCAAAAACCAGAAAAAGGCGATGGTGGATTCGTTTTCTATAGCAAAGCAGGATGGGACAGCCAAGTGAATGAGGACTTAAGACTTAGATTGACTGGTTCATTATACTCAAGCTCAGATAAAAGCACCAGAGATTATATCTACGGTGGCGATAGAGCAGGAGGTAGATACTATAGCACACTCGCAACGGTAGCCAATGGTGGTTCCGATTTCGATCCAAGATTCAACCCTGGATTCGGTTATCAAACAGCTATTCAATTCAACCCATTCATTAAATTTAAAGGCTTTGAGTTCTTTGGAATCATGGAGTTTGTGAACAATGGCAACGATGCAGTAGGTGGAGGCTTTACACAAGTTGGCTTAGAAGGACTTTACAGATTCGGAATGAACGAGCAATGGTACCTTGGTGGTAGATACAACAGTGTGAGTGGCGAGAAAAGTGATGTTGCTAGCACTAACGACATTAGCCGATTGAACTTTGGCGGTGGTTGGTTCTTGACTAACAATGTGTTGATGAAATTAGAATATGTGAATCAAGAATACTCTGGTGCTGGTTTCACAGGAAGCCGTTACCAAGATGGTAAATTCAACGGAGTTGTTTTAGAAGCAGCAATTAGTTTCTAGTACAATTAAGAATGATTAGATTCAAAAGACTTATTAAGACACAAGCTTTTAATTAAATGCAGAAACTGATCATTATCATAGCTTTAGGATTGTTTTCCTCAATCGCATTAACTGGGCAAGAATACCTAGTGGTGATGGGGAAAACAGTCCTCATTAGGGGCAAAACCTCTTTCGGGAGGTTTTCTTGCGCTTATCAAAATGGCCATGATCAAGATACCGTCAGTTTTTCTAAAATAGCAAATGCCGAATCATTAATGGAGCTGTCTATTCCAGTTGCTTCGTTTGATTGTGGCAACCGAATGCTCGATAGAGACTTTGGAAAGACATTGAAGTTAGAAGAATTCCCTTCCATAGAAGTACGTCTCG
>JBLIKG010000268.1:0-3480 GCA_047636255.1 Roseivirga sp.
TTGGGCTATCATTGGACGTTATTAGTTCAGCCGATAATACGGGAATAGTTGCAACCTCCATTTTGGTAAGCCTTATTTCTCCTTCGATTTACAAATTTTTTAATACTGGCAAAGAGCAACATTACAACATTTACATCTTGGGCGGAAGTAAGGCCAGCCTGTACTTGGCTGAGCGACTTAAAATGCACGACATGTCGTTCATAACCCTCCTACAGAAAAAGGAAATTTGCTCAGAATTCGAGAAGAAAAGCTTGGCTTATGAATATGTTCAAACGCTTAACTCGAGTATCCTGGATGGCTTAAAATTAAGAACAGCAGATTTGGTTATTGTACTTACTGAATCGAATAACCTGAATCAGGTACTTACTCGCTATGTAAAGAATAACCTACAACATAGCAAGATCATTACCAGAAAGCAATCGGCCTCACACGACCTTATTGACCCTCAGGGCGAAATAAAGTTTATTGACCACAATGTGGTGTTGGCCAGTCATATTGAAAATATGATCGCCAACCCCGATTCAGTTTCGTCACTTTCCGAGAGCTTTGGCAATTACCGTTTAGAAGAAATCAAAATTACAAGGAAAGATGTTCACGGAAAGCTCGTGAAAGAAGTCCCATTCCCTCCTTCTGGCTCTTTGGTGATTCAAAAGAGGGGTGGCGAAGTATTTATCCCGCATGGAAATACCCATTTGCTGCTTGGTGATACCATTACTGTAATTGGTAGCCACTCTGCGTTGGCCGATTTCAGAAGTATATTGGAAGCGTAGGCCTCAATCGTTGATTTGTCACTGGTAAATCTGTTACCAGAAAATCAGGAAATCCGTTTAGGGTTCATTCTTTAATTTTTAAATATGTAAATCACAAGTCGTAATTCGTACATCGTCTCATTCACTCCTCAACACATCCACAGGGTTTTTCTGAGCACTGAAATAACTGTGTAAACCCAAAACAGAGAAAGCAATAAATCCCACAATGACTATGGCAGAAATAAAATATATGTTCAGACTATCCTGTCTATAAGGAAAATCAGAAAGCCATTGCTCAACGCCATATTTCGTAATAGGAACGGCCATGGAAATCGCTAAGACGATCAGCCAAGTAAAGCGTTTGTTTAGCGTCTGTATCAAATTGAGATAAGTGGCACCTAAAACTTTCCTTATGCCGATTTCCTTTTCCCTCAACTTATTTTCGAATGAAGAGAGCGCAAAAAGACCTAAGAATGCGACCGAAACGACCATCACTGTGAGAAAATCAAAAATGGTGATGAGCCGCGACTCTTTTTCATAGGCAGCTGTGAAAAAGCCTTCAAGTTCTTTTAAGCCAGGATCTGCTTTTACTCCTAGTTTATTTAGCGCCAATCCTACCTGTGCTTTAACCGCCTCTTTATTGTTAGCCCTATATTTAAACTGAACAGACCCCCTTGGATTAGTCGTATAATAAATCATCGCGGGTTCGATTACATTTTTAGCCGAAGAAAAATGAAAGTCCTTCACTACTCCCACCACAGTTTCACCATTGGGCATTTTTGATCCAATAGCAGGATTTAGTGCTAGCTTCTTCTTCGCTGTTTCATTGATAATAACCACACTGTCCAATTGAGACTTTGGCAGGTTAGTGAAGTCGGTTCCTTCTAAAACTTCAATCTCGAAGAGCTCATTAAAATCTTGATCGGCTCCGCCAGAATAAATAGTGATAGGGACAAGTTTTCCATCCACCAAAATCATCATCGGTGGTGGAGGTGCAAACATAGGCAAAGGAGAAGAAGTAACTTTTTCGATTTCAGGAATCGCTTCTAGGGCATTCCTTACTGTTCGATAATCCAGTGAACGGCCCTCTTGATAAAGGCTTAAATTCATTATATTTTCCTCGTTATAGCCCTTATCCAACTCAATTAAGTAATTCGATTGCCCCCGAATCACCAAAGCTGTAATGAGTAAACCCGTGCAAATAACAAACTGTAATACAAATAGTGATTCCCGAAGAATATTGACTTTAGATTGAGGCATGACACCTCTTAGTACTCCTGAAATACTGAAAGAACTCAATGATACTGCTGGGTAAATTCCAGAAATCAAAACTACCAGAAGTAGCACAGAAACGGGCAAGAGTAATAGCTGTGGAGCTTGACTAAAATTGATATCCAATTCTTTTCCAATTAACGACTGAGTATATGGCAACACTAATTCAAGACCAATTATCGCTACTATTA
The DNA here is from genome assembly GCA_047636255.1 of Roseivirga sp. Lineage (GTDB taxonomy): Bacteria > Bacteroidota > Bacteroidia > Cytophagales > Cyclobacteriaceae > Roseivirga. The sequence continues at coordinate 2,213 of JBLIKG010000268.1, forward strand.
AAGCACAAAAAGACAGAGCAAAAGTTTCTACCATCTGAGAAAGTACCAAACGGCTACGACTAGCACCCATTATTTTTCTAATGCCCATTTGCTTCACTTTTGAAAAAGACAAAGCAGTAGTAAGATTGATGTAGTTAAAACAGGCAACAAAAAGGATTAGGCCTCCAACAAGTGAGAAAATATATAAGTACTTTGATTGGCCTCCAAACAAATTTTTAGGATCATAGCGTTCAGTTTGGCCAGTAAGATATAGATCTGAGAACTTAAGAAAGGCAAGACCTTCTGCTACCTCGGTAACATCATGTAGCGACAATATTTGCTTGGCATCTGCAATCAATTGATCAGGAGAATGTCCTTCTTTTAATTGAAAATAACTGAAGCCTGATCCATTCAGCCAATTGTCCTTATTGTAATCATAATTCGATATTTCACTCGCTACCGAACCTAAAAACTCAAACTTTAAATGACTGTTTTTAGGAATAGGATTAAGTACTCCTGCTACTTTAAAGCTACCTTTATTTTGGAAAGCAATAGTTTCACCAACCGGGTTGATTCCTGGAAAAAGAGTTTCTGCCATGGCTGAAGAAAGTATAATATCAGAAGGATCAGTTAGCGCCAATTCTTCATTACCAAACTTCAAGTCAAAATCAAATACTTTAAAAAGTGATGGCGAAGAGAAAAACAATTTATCAGTTTGCACCCATTCATCATTGACCTTATAATTGGCATAAGAGTTTCGGCTAATGCTTACAACATCCAATACCGCTGGACTTTCATCTTTCATTGCATACATTAGTGCATCTGAAGGCCTGATGTTAATAGAAGCACCATCTTCCTTTTTTAACTCCAAAGCGGACATATAGATATTGTCAGCATTTTTATGCCATCGGTCATATGTCACTTCATCTCTCACATAAAGAGCGGTAACTAAAAAACAAAACATACCAATGCTAAGGCCTATCAAGTTAATTAGCGTAAAGAATTTCTCTCGCTTAATTGTTCGGAATCCATTTTTGAAAAAACTTATCATGGGTTTGTTAATTGGTTAATTAGTCATTGGTTGATCAGTCTCTGGTTAATTAGTATTTCTTAATTCTTAATTCTTAATTATCATTCACTCCTCAATGCTTTGATAGGATTAGAAATTGCTGCTTTAATGGATTGATAGGAAACTGTAACCAAAGCCACGAATACAGTAGATAGTCCTGCCAGTGCAAAATAATACCAGTCTAAATCAATCCGATAAGCAAAGGCTTGCAGCCAATTGT
>JBLIKG010000269.1:0-3454 GCA_047636255.1 Roseivirga sp.
GCACTTTTGGCTCATTGATACCGCCACTCAAATTGCATTGGGGCACATCAGTTTTTCTTTGGAAGAAGGTAAAGCCTTAAGCCCAGCCAAAGCCCCTTTTGGAGGTTTTTCGTTGGCGGACTCATTAAAAAGCGATGAGATTACCTTTTTTATTTTTGAAGTGTTAAGGAAGATTAAGATGTACAACGTCAGCACAATCTCCTTGAAATTAGCGCCAGAGAATTACGGAATCCATCAATCTGTTTTAGCCCAAAATCTTATTTATGCGGGCTTTTCAAGTGTTAAGAGTTTCGAGTACCAGGCCATTCAGGTGGATTCATCACCTTTTCAAGCTAAAATTGCTGATATGGAAAGCCGCAAATTGAAGAAGTGCGAAAAGGAAGGCTTCGAATTCAAGGTATTGACTCAAAATGCGCTTCATTCTGTTTTTCAATTTGTAAAAGCCCATAGAGACGAAAAGGGCTATGATTTTTCGATGGATTGGGAATCCCTAAAAATGGCAGATCAAGCCTTGCCGAATACGTACATTCCTATGGCTGTTTTTGACGACACTAAAATGATTGCAGCCACCATCGCTATTATGGCATCCAATTATGTGCTTTATAACTTTTCGCCTGCTCATGATTGGGATTATAATCAATTCAGCCCTATTGTAATGCTTACCGAAGGCCTTTATGGTTTTTGTCAATCGCATAATATCCATCAGCTTGATTTGGGAACATCTTACCTAGATGATGCCATAAACGAAGGACTAAAGTCGTTCAAATCTCGTTTAGGAGCTGAAACCTTTTTTAGCCACAGTTATCGGAAAATCTTATCTTCACAATAAAAATTTTTGCGGTTGTCATCTCAATTCTTTAAAAGTTCGAAGTGGTCTTTCATGGCTGTGGTTTTCCGCGCTTTGGGTGGTTTGACGATCAATAAGCTTTTTGCGGTATACTTCGGTACCAATGGTATTACGCTTCTTTCACACTTTCAGAATCTAACTTCTCTATTTACCCTGCTCCCTTCCGAAGGCATTAATCGGGCAGTGATGAAGCATTGGTCGGATCCAAAGGCCAGCGAAGAAAGTAAATTCAAAATTTGGCAGACAGGTTTTTGGTTAACCAATGTAGTTTTCTTGGCCGTTTTTGCTGCCTTATTCTTCTGGAAAAGAGATTTCTTCTTCACCCGCTTCATTGATCATTATTCCGTTGAAGGTTTTCTTTCCATCTTTTTGCCTGCCGTTTTTTTAATGTTAATGACGGCCATGCTCAACTCCATCATTCTAGCTTATCGCGATGTAAAGGGTTATGCGCTCGTCAGTATAGGCGGAATGATACTACTGGTGTCTACAGTCGTGATTACAGTAAGCAAGGGAAATCTGGACCAAGCTTTACTGAGTTTTGTGGTGGGCTATTCTCTAATGTTTTTCTGCTCGGTGGTTTATTTCATCATTCATCGAAAAAAAGGCAGATTAAAATTTGGGGCTCCAGATGGAGGCTCTTTAAAGAAAATTGGCCACTTCATATTAATGGCACTTAGTGCCATTGCATTGGGTAAACTCCTCGACTTTGTGGTGCGAGACTATGTAATTAATATTTACGGGCTTAATCGCACTGGCCTTTGGCAATCTGTGACTAAAATGTCATCGAGTTATTTGCTAGTGTTCAGCGGTACGGTAGGGGTGATTTATTATCCAAAAATGGCCTCGTTGATCCACGATGATAAGGCACTAAGGAAATATGTGGGCAAAATAATGGGTTTCGTGGCCTTCGTTACCTTTATCTGTTTGGGGATTTATTACTTAAATCGGACATTCATTTTGCAGCTCTTTTTCGACAAGGGCTTCGAACAGGCAGCTTATTTAGTCAGGTTTCAGGCCATTGGTGACTTTTTCTGTATTCTATCTTATTTATTGGCTTACCTGCTAAGTGCCCGGGTGAAAACCTTTAAGTACATGGTTGCTCAAATATTTTCAGCTGGTATTTATGTGTTATTAATCTACCTGCTAATAGATCAGTTTAATCTTGAAGCACTCACACTGGCTTATTTATGGAGGCATATCGGCTTTTTCTTGATTCTTGTTTTGTTCAATAGAAAATTACTCTTCCCAAAAATCAGCGATATTGAAGAATCAGTATTAAGTAAAGTCCGATGATGGCAATAAAATTAATTCAATGCTCATGAAACCACTCGTTTCGGTGATTTGTATCTCATATAATCACGCCCCATATATTAAAGAGGCTTTGAATTCTGTTTTTAACCAAACTTACCCTCATTTAGAGATCATTGTATTAGACGATGGTAGCAAAGATGAAAGCCAAAAGACTATAAAAGAGCTGATTCAAGGAAGAGAAAACATCACCTTCTTTCCTCATGTAGAAAATGAAGGCTATACCCCAACATTCAATCAAGGATTGAAGCATGCAAAGGGCGAGTTCATTATTGACTTTGCCTTAGACGATGTAATGCTTCCTGATTTTATTGAAAAGAGCGTAACAAGATTAACCGAATTGGGAGGAGATTATGGCGTAAGCTTTTCGAATGCCCAATACCTAAACGCTCAATCTGAAGTAACAGGTGACCATAACGCGATCCTAAGAAAGAAAGGATTGATCGACCAAATCCCAGAAGGGGATGTCTTCGAAATGATTTTAAAGCGCTATTTCATTTGTACTCCAACCATGGTCATTCGAAAAGTGGTGTTTGATCGAATGGGGGGCTATGATGAAGCCTTGGCCTATGAGGATTTCGATTTTTGGGTACGTTCATCTCGCCAATTCAAGTATGCCTATATAGATGAAGTGCTGGTTCAAAAACGCAAACTAAAGAATAGCATGTCAGCCAATAGGTATCGGCATAGGAAAAATGAGCAGATGGGTTCTATTTTTAAAGTTTGCCAAAAAGCATTTACGCTTTGTAAATCTAAGTCTGAACTAAATGCATTGAAGGAAAGGCTGTATTATGAACATCGGCAATGCATTAGAAATGAAGCGAACACTCTAGCAACGGATTACCTAGTGTTGATAAAAGCTGTTGGCGGTGATTTAGTGAAAACTAAGTTTATCGGCTGGCTCATTGGACTTGGGTTCAGTTTTTCTCATAAAAGGAAATCGTTTGAATTCTAGATTTTCTGGAATCAGCCTCGAATAGGATTTTCTTTCGCCCTAAAAACATTATCTTACTACTTCTGTACAATTCTTTGATATGACTCCTGAAATTAAAAAAATTAACAAAATCCTTGTTGCTAACCGTGGTGAAATTGCTATTCGAGTTTTACGTGCTGCTTCTGAGTTAAAGATCAGGACAGTAGCCATGTATACTTATGAAGATCGCTATTCATTGCACCGATATAAAGCAGATGAGGCTTATCAAATCGGAGAAAATGATGAGCCGCTAAAGCCTTATTTAGATATTGAAGAAATCATTACACTTGCAAAAAATGAAGGTGTTGATGCAATTCACCCTGGCT
>JBLIKG010000270.1:0-3438 GCA_047636255.1 Roseivirga sp.
GAAATATTTTGAATTTGAGAAAGGTTGCCAGAAAGTGCGTTAAGAATTAAAGCCCTATTGCTCTCACTTTTAGACGCAGGAAGGGGTATTTCAACTTCCTTTATAATGGGTGAGTGTTTAAGATGAATCTTATCCACGATATTATTGCTTGAGTTTAGTGAAGTAGAAAAGGGAATCGATCACATCTTTTTCATCCACTGCGATATCATAAGTTGCACTGCCGATTTCTCTCAGTAGAGAATGATTGAGTTGATGGCCTTGATTTTTTTTGTCTTGGTACATGAGTTTCATGATGCCTAAAAAATCTTCTTTTCGGATGTTAATGTCAGGATAAATCTCGAGAATGGAGACAGAAATCTGATTTAGATGATCAGCGGAAAAACCTAATATCTTTTTCGACAAGTAGGCTTCACAAATCATCCCAATAGCAATCGCTTCGCCATGAAGTAGCTTGAATTCAGTTGGTAAATAATAGCTCTCAATTCCATGACCTACGGTATGGCCAAAATTCAAAATTTTTCTTAAACCAGCTTCCTTTGGGTCGGCCTTGACCACTGCGTTTTTGATTTCTACGGAGTGCGCAATCACCGCTTCCCAATTATCAATCTCCAACCCTTTAGTTATCGTTTGTCCGAAATAATCGGCATCTGCAATTAGGCCGTGCTTAATCACTTCGGCAAAGCCTGATCGAAGTTCTTTTTTACTTAATGTTTTTAGAAATATCGGGTCAATCAATACCGCCTCAGGGTCTTGAAAAAAGCCAAGGTGATTTTTGAAACCCATGAAATCAATGCCTAATTTACCGCCAACATTAGCATCAACTGCAGCCAATAAGGTGGTTGGAATATTGATAAAACGGATGCCTCTTTTATAAGTGACCGCACAAAAACCACCCATATCGCCAATAACGCCACCACCCAAATTGATCAAGAGTGCTTTTCTGTCGAAGTTATTGATGGTCATTTGCTCCCAAATGTGTTCGCAAGTGCGGAGGGTTTTATTTTCCTCTCCGGAACGGATTTCAATCAGCAAATGTGGAGGGAGCAATTCCTTGATTAAAGGATAGCAATTCGCAAGCGTATTCTCATCGACAAGAACGGCCAATTGCGAATGGCTAATTTCTTTTAAACAAAGCGGTAAAGTGCTTTCTATTTTATCAATTATAATGTCACTCATAGGTTGGCCATTGGGCGCATTTCTTTTAGTTGGGCTTCCTGCTTTTTAACAGATTCCTCATGGATGGCAAATAAAAGGCTTTTCATGAACTTTTCGGTCATGTTTTTCTTAATGCCATCTTGAATTCTACTGTCCATTACTTCTTGCCAACGGCTTGGTTGATAAACAGCAAGGTTATGCTCCCTTTTGTATTCGCCAACTTGCTCAATCACCTTGAAACGTTCAGAGAAGAGTTCAAGAATTTGAGAGTCTAGTAAGTCAATTTTATGACGGTACTTGTCAATTTCGGTGAGCATTTCTGGATGCTCATCAACATTTTCTCTAAAGATAAGGCTGTCATAAATGATTTTGAGCATGTCAGGCGTAATCTGTTGCTTGGCATCACTCCATGCATTGTCAGGGTCATGATGGGTTTCAATCATCAATCCATCTAGTCCAAAGTTAATGGCGCGTTGACTCACCGCTCCAATGATTTCGCGTGTTCCGCAAATGTGGCTTGGGTCGCAGATTACTGACAGACCAGGCACCATTCTCTTCAAGTGAATTGGCATCGACCATTCTGGTTTGTTTCTGTATCGCTTCTCATAAGGATCAGAGAATCCTCTATGGATACCCGCTACTTTATTGATGCCCACCTTATTCAACCTTTCAAAAGCGCCTAACCAAAGTTGTAAATCGGGATTGATCGGGTTCTTTACCATTACAGGAATATCAACACCTTTTAGTGCTTCGCAGATTTCTTGTACCGAAAATGGATTTACAGTAGTTCTTGCCCCAATCCAAAGCACTTCAACGCCAGCCTTTAATGCGGCTTCTACATGTTTGGTTTTAGCGACTTCAACGGTTACAGGCACATTCAAAATTTCCTTGGCAGCATCTAGCCATTCTAAGGCTTCAGACCCTACGCCTTCAAAGGAGCCAGGTCTAGTTCTGGGCTTCCAAATACCTGCCCTGAATAATTCAACAGGACTGCCTTTCAATCCTTTGGCAATAGTTTCAATCTGCTGCGGGCTTTCTGCGCTGCACGGCCCAGCGATCAGAACGTGTTCCGATAATCCTAAGCCCCAATCTTTAATGTCGATGATGTCCATAATAATGTTTGGTCAAAAAAAAAGCCCGACTCTTTCGAACCGGGCTATGAAATTTCTTTAAGTTATTTTCAATATAAGCGCAGGCCCGATCTCTCGTGAGTTCTAAAGTAAAAGAAGTAATAAAAGAAGCCTGCTGTATTGATCATGGCATAAACTTAGGTATCTAATCCGTAAGTCAAAACATTATTAATAAAATTTTTTATGCAATCGATTTACCCCTCGATTAGTGTGAATGTTGTTTTGTTGTCAGGATGATCTTCTATGTTTTCGGCTATAAGCAATAGATTGTTCGTTTCGATAGCTTCTTTGCTAGAAATTACGGCTGCCGTTTTCTCGCGATTGTTAACCAACTCTTGAATGGCGCCAGCGGTGCTTGTACTCGATATAAAAATGATATGGCTGTATTTAGAAAAGAATTTTTGAGTTTCCTTAATGGCCATAGTATGCGAATAAATCTTGGTAATTTCTTTCAAGGAAAGTGACCGATTGCTGCCCAAACATAAATTGACAGGCAGATCATACTCTTGCACAATCTTAAACTGAGCTGCTTTAATTCGCTCGAGGTTATTGCCCACCAGTCCAGAAGCATTGTTCCGAACGGCAATCAATGCTTTTTTGATTTTGCCCTCTTTCAGAGCAGCAAAGATGTCATCGAAATTATTGAAGAATGAGAAGCTTAAATTAGGCAAGAAACGCTGTCTTGCGATGTCGTGATATGTGTTTTCGGGGCCGAGTAGTCCTAGGTCAGTCATTGGTTTTAGATGCTTTGTCCGAATTAAATACGGAGGTTTGTATTCTTACGGATTGTTGGTGAATGTGTCGATAAAGTTCGCGAATAAATTCTGGATCTAAGTTTAAAGATTTCGCCCATTCGGATCTGGACTGCAAAATCTCTTTCCAGCGGCTGATTTGAAAAATGGCAACATTGTTTTCTTTTTTATAGTCACCAATTTTTTCTACCAAGCTTAAGCGAGTTGCAATGGCTTCTAAAATTTCTCTGTCCGCTTGATCGATTTGTTCTCTAATGATTTCAAGCTGATTAATAATGCTCTCATCATTGAAAGCATGTTCCCGAAGGATGAGTTGATTTAAAAGTATTGTGAAATTGGCAGGAGTGAGTTGTTGTAGGCTATCGCTTAAGGCATTGTCTGGGTCAAAGTGTGTTTCAATC
>JBLIKG010000271.1:0-3424 GCA_047636255.1 Roseivirga sp.
CTGGTTTTAAGCCTTATGGCTATGCAGGCTTAGGAGATTTAAGCGTGCTTATTTTCTTTGGTTTTATGGCAGTAATGGGCAGTGCTTATCTGTATGACCAAACAATTCATTGGGATTATGTTTGGCCATCTTTATCCACTGGCTTATTTTCTGTAGCTGTGCTGAATTTAAATAACATCCGAGATATTGAGTCTGATAAAGCAGCAGGTAAATTTTCCATTCCTGTTCGTTTGGGTAGAAAGAAATCTGTTGTCTACCATATGGCACTGTTAACCGGTGGTCTCTTATCAGCGTTGATCTTTGTAATGATGAATAATGGTAGTTTATGGCAATTTATTTTCCTGCTAATTATCCCCTTACTCGTTAAAAATGCTAGAGCAGTACAACAAAAAGAGACGGCCGCTGCACTTGATCCTTATTTAAAGCAAATGGCATTGACCACTTTGTTCTTTGTAATTTTATTTGGTTTAGGACAAATCATTTTTTAACTAGTTCATTTTGGCGTTGCTATTGGGTTAATCCTTGCATATCTTTATTCAAGAAAAATCATTTTTTAATTATGTCATCAAAGAATAGTAAGATTGATTTGCAATGTGTTTTTTGCCAATCCAAAGAGAGTACCCTTTTTAGCGAATTACAAGAAAGCGAATTAGAGGTATTAGCTGAGCATAAATCATGCGTTACTTATAAAAAGGGTCAAACCTTATTCTATGAAGGTACGCGGCCTATGGGCGTTTTTTGCATTAATAATGGAAAAGTAAAAGTATATAAGATGGGCTCCAATGGAAAAGAGCAAATCTTATTCATCGCAAAATCAGGTGATTTTTTAGGTTATCGTTCCCTTTTGAGCGAGGAGTTTTATGGAGCTTCGGCTACGGTGATTGAACCAGCCGCTCTTTGTTTTATTCCTAAGAGTGATTTTTTAAAGATACTAAACGCTAATCCTAGCTTCTTTGGTAGACTGATGAAAGCGGTTTGTCATGATTTAGGTGTGATGGAAGATAAGCTTGCACAACTCGCGCAAAAATCAGTAAGAGAGAGATTAGCCACTACTATTCTTATGTTGAAAGAAACCTACGGAATGGAAGGAGAGGGTAGCGATACTATTGATATTGTGTTAAGTAGAGAAGACCTTGCGAATATTGTGGGTACCGCAACAGAAACGGTAATTCGCTTGCTTTCAGAGTTTAAGGCTGATAAAATGATTGCCTTGGAAGGCAAAAAAATCAAAGTGCTCGATGCTGCGAAACTTCTCCACGAAGCAGATTTTCATGCCTAAAGCATGACAATTGTCATGTTTTCCGCTGATGACAATCAAGAGTAACGCAAGTCTTTCAATTTACTTTTGTTTCAGAAGTGAACTGAAACAAGGTGAAACAAAAAATACTCATAGGGGCTGGAAGCAAAAGCGATAAAGCTGCATTCTATCAAAGACTGCAAGTTTTTCTGAATCCGCAACATGAGTATTTCTTCACCTTTTTATGTTTAGACTATTTTCAGGAACCAGTTTTAGCGGATTCCGATACTGAAGAACTTTCATCACCTGAGCTAATAACCATGATGGAATTTGAAATGAAAGTGGAGGCACTTTCTGCTCAATCTGAAAAGAATATCAATGTTTTTAAACCACAACTTACACCCAGAAGCCTTCACGGCCTAACTAAAGTAGCTGACTTACTCATTATTGATAGTCAGGTGTATGAGAAACACGGACGGCATCGACTTAGTGTAATTATAGAAGAAGTAAATTGTCCTGTATTAGTTTTACCTCGCTGCAAACAAGTGAGCAGATTGATCATGGTACATGACCCAAATGAGCATTCCATTAACATGGTGAAGCATTTTTTGAGGCTTTCTCACCAAGATCTCACCAAGCTTCCGCTCTCAGTCCTCTTTGCATTTCCTGATGATGATGAACAAACAGAGAATGAAAAATTCTTTGTAGAATATTTAAAAATGTCTTTCCCCAATCTAGGTCTGCAACTTATGACACAAGAACCAATAGAGGAACTTGTAACAAATTTGAATGCTGATTCTGGAAACGCCATTGTTATGGTCAGTCAAAAGTTAGGGGTAGAAATTTTAAATTATTCTGACGTCAATAACTCTTTCATGCTAAAGTCACCCTTATTCATCCATATAGATTGAATATGGGGGCTCGAACCATTTTGAAAAGCGAGTCAATCAAAACACACTGCTATCATTGTGGTGATGCTGTTGGTCATGTTGATATCTTGTTTGAAGATCATCACTTCTGCTGCAATGGATGTAAAACAGTGTATGAAATTTTGAGCACCAACGATCTTTGCGATTACTATAGCTTAGAAAACACCCCTGGTTTTACGATTAAAGAAAAAGAAGTTCATTCTATTTTCGACTTCTTGGATAATGACACCATCAAAAAGCAATTACTTGACTTTGAGGGCCAAGGTTTTCAACGAGTTACTTTCCATATACCGAATGTTCATTGCAGTTCTTGCATTTGGCTTTTAGAACATTTAGATAGATTGAATGGTGGAATTCTAGATGCAAAACTCAATTTCACTTCGAAGCAACTAACCGTCAATTATAGGTCAGAAGAAATCAACTTAAGACAGGTAGCAGAATTATTAGATTCTATCGGTTATGGCCCTCAAATCAGCTTGGAGGATAATGAAGCCAAAAACAAACCGAAGAATGAATACAACAAAACTTTACTGATAAAAATGGGGATTGCTGGATTTTGCTTTGGTAATATCATGTTACTTAGCTTCCCAGATTACCTAGGGCGAACGGGAATCGAAAAGGAGTATAGCCAATTCTTTAGGTATCTCAATTTAATCCTTTCCATTCCAGTAGTATTTTATGCTGGCAGCGATTATTTTACTTCGGCCCTCAAAAGTGGCAAACAGAAATTTGCCAATATCGATGTGCCTATTGCCATAGGCCTGTTAGTGCTCTTTGCTAGAAGTGCTTATGAAGTCATCGCTCAAGTTGGCCCCGGCTATTTCGATTCTCTCGTGGGCTTGGTTTTCTTTTTATTGATCGGGAAGTGGTTTCAGGATAAAACCTATTCGGCACTTTCTTTCGATAGAGATTACCAGTCTTATTTCCCATTGGCTATTCAGAAGAAAGTTGGGAATGTTTTTCTGCCAGTACCAGTAAAAAAGCTGAGCAAGGGAGATGAGATTATGGTGCGCAATGGCGAAGTGCTACCTGCCGATGCCATTTTGATCGATGACTTTGCTTCTATCGATTACAGCTTTGTAACAGGTGAGTCTGTGCCTGTGATGAGAAAGAAAGGCGATTATGTTTATGCAGGGGGAAGGCAAATAGGAAAACAAGTACGCTTTATTGTTCAAAGGGAAGTTTCTCAAAGCTACCTCACTCAATTATGGAATAATGATGCCTTTGCTAATAAAGAAGTGCAGTTAAGCCTGATCGA
>JBLIKG010000272.1:0-3411 GCA_047636255.1 Roseivirga sp.
GTGAGATGACTAAGCTAGAACGATTTTAGAACTAAAAAGTGTACCTTTTTTCTATTCCGCTATTAACCGATGTCGGTTATAGAACGTTCCTTTAAATAAGTTTTAATATGTATGTCCGACCTTTTTACTATTCTCTGGTACCATTCAAATTTTAAATCCTGCTGCTCCTCCTCCGTCAATCGCCAATTAATATCACTCTGCTTTAGCCTTCGCACCAAGTCCATCACAATTAACGCAACACTGACAGATACATTAAAAGACTCTGTGAAGCCATACATTGGAACGTGAACCAACTCATCGGCTTCTTGCTTCGCGAAGTCAGAAATTCCTTCATGCTCGGCTCCAAATACGACAGCCGTCTTCTGCGAAATATCTAAGTCGTGTATAGATGCAGAATTAGGATCTGGAGTTGTACCCACTATGCGATAATTTTTCTTCCTTAAATCTTGAAAGCACTTGATTGTACTTTCTTCTTCCCTTTCATACTTATGCAAGGTCACCCAATTAGACGCACCTCGAACAATATTAGGGTTAAGCTGATATTCATGAAGTTTTTGAGTGATGTATAAATCTTGAAGTCCAAAACAATCACTTGTTCTCAGCACTGCACTCGCGTTATGAGGATGATAAACATCTTCTAATACCACCGCAAAATGCCTTGTACGCTCAGCAAGCACCTTATTGATTAAATGAACCTTGTTTTTAGTGACAAATTCCTCAAGAAGATTGATCAGTTCGGCTTGCAAGTAATATTATTTAAACAGCAAAAGTAATTAAAAAATAAAGCTGCTTGATCTATTTAAGCAGCTTATTCTATTCAATCGTATGCCTAATGTCTATTTTAAAAAAGATCAATTGTTTCTCCCACATTGTATCCACCGTCTTTATCTCTTCCTTTATTCGGAGGAGGCTTAGGCTCAGCTTTAGGCGGAGCTTGTTTAGGTAGCTCTGCTGGCTTCGGAGGATCTACATTTTTGGGCGGTTCAACAGAAGCTATTGCTTCAGGTTTAGCCTCTTCAACTTCAATGGTTTCAGTTGTTTCTTCAGCAGCCGTTTCTTCAATGGCTATTGGCTCATTTTGAGTTTCTTCTGCTGAATCAGGACCGCCTTCATTAGCAGGTTCTGGGGCTTCTTTATTCTCTTTCGTATTGCCATTCAAAAGGGTTACTTTTTTTACAGAATGCGGAGAGAGCTTATTCCCCATGGCTTTCCAGCCCTTTACGTCAATCAGCATGTCTAAATCAACCGACATGGTTTTTCGCTCTTTCAAGCCTTTAATCATATAGGTGACTTCTAATTGAGGCTGAGGAATGGTTGTGGCCAACACTAATTTCGCACCCTTTTGCTCAATGATAAAAACGAATTTCTTGTCTAGTGTACTCGTCTCGATTTGAAACCTCTTCACCAAATGCAATTGTGACTCCGGATCGTAGTGAATCGCTGAAATGACCGTATTTGGATTGAACTTTTCAATCAAATGAATTTTATCGGCTTCATATCGATTGGTCAATTCAAAGCTTGTGATTTGATATTCCCCAGTATCGAAGATAACGAGTATTTTATCATCACTTTGGAAGTTGCCCAGAAGCCTTCCTCTATCATCGCGGTTAAGTCTACCAACAGAATCATCGTACCAAATATTGACTCCTCCCAAAGTAGATTTTCCCTCCATTTTGAGTTGGATTTTCCTAACTGGGTAACGAGTCGCAATATTTCCTCCGGCACCTCTTCCTTTGATTTCGATTTCAGTAAAATCAAAATCGAAAACCTTTACTCGCGCCTTGGCTCCTGAGGTGAGGAAGAAAGTGATCAATTCCGCTTCACCATTAGGATTGGCGGTGAAATAAAGGACTTTGGAACCTCTTTCACCTTTAGTTAAATCATATTCCTTGTCGCGGGTAACCCCTAATACTTGGAAACGCTTTACCATACTTCGGCCAGATTTACCATCCAGGTAAATCATATTATAGACCATGCGTTCGTCATTCTTGTTAAAAACGTCCACATGAATAATGTCCTTGCCGACAAAAATCTTCTCTGAAATACGAACTACTTGAAAAACTCCATCTCTTCTGAAAACAATTACATCATCAATATCGGAGCAGTCGCAAACGAACTCATCTTTCTTCATACCATAGCCAATAAAACCTTCGGCACGATTCACGTATAGTTTGGCATTGTTGGCCGCTACAACAGTGGCGGTGATGTTTTCAAATGACTTAATCTCTGTTTTTCGTTCTCGACCTTTGCCAAATTTATCGAGCAATCTTTGGTGATATGCAATGGCGTACTCCACCAAATTGGCCAAGTGATGCTCTACCTCTGCTAGTTCTTCGTCCAACTTACGCATAAGTTCATCGGCCTTAAAGGTGTCGAACTTAGAGATTCGTTTGATCTTGATCTCAGTTAATCGAAGAATATCGTCATGTGTAATATCTCTATAAAACTGTGGTTTGAAAGGATCCAGACCACGGTCGATGGTTTCAATTACGGCTTCCCAAGTTTCGCACTCTTCGATATCTCGGTAGATTCTGTTTTCGATGAAAATCTTTTCTAAAGATGAGAATAGTAGCTTTTCCAGCAACTCTGCCTTTCTAATTTCTAGTTCCCTTCTCAGTAATACAACCGTCTGATCTGTACAAATCTTCAGTATCTCAGTTACAGTAATAAAATGAGGCTTGTCATCAATAATTACACAAGCGTTTGGCGAGATGCTTACTTCGCAATCTGTAAAGGCATAAAGTGCATCAATCGTAATATTTGGTGATTGACCAGGCGCTAATTCAATGTAGATTTCGACATGCTCGGCAGTGTTGTCTACTACCTTTTTAATTTTTATTTTTCCCTTATCATTCGCCTTGATGATCGAGTCAATGACACTAGTAGTAGTGGTCCCGAAAGGAATATCTTTGATAATTAGGCTCTTTTTATCCTCCTCTTCGATTTTAGCACGGACCTTAATCCTTCCTCCTCGAAGGCCTTCGTTGTATTCTTCAAAATCAGCCATCCCTCCTGTTGGAAAATCGGGATAGACTTTTACATTTTTGCCTTGAAGGATCTTGATTGACCCTTGAATCAGTTCAATGAAATTATGCGGGAGTATTTTCGTAGATAATCCAACAGCAATCCCTTCTACTCCCTGAGCCAATAGCAATGGGAATTTCACTGGAAGTGTAACGGGTTCTTTCTTCCGACCATCATAAGATAGCTGCCAATCGGTAGTTTGTGGATTAAAAACAACCTCTAAGGCGAATTTAGAAAGTCGAGCTTCTATGTACCGAGCAGCTGCGGCACTATCTCCTGTGCGAATATCGCCCCAGTTACCTTGGGTTTCTATCAGCAAGTCCTTTTGGCCTACATTGACTATAGCATCTCCAATGGAAGCGTCTCCATGAGGGTGATACTGCATAG
>JBLIKG010000273.1:0-3393 GCA_047636255.1 Roseivirga sp.
GGTGACCTTGGTGCAAGAATACCACTATTTTGATTTTAGAGAACAGGCTTTTGAAAAGGGCCTCAAACAGTATTTCGATTATGCGCTGCGCTTGAATAAGGAAGGTTATCCTTGGGCGGAAAGAGTGAACTTCAAAGGATTCAAAATCCAAGATTTGAAAAAAATGCAAGAGCATTTGGATCAGATTCCTTTAGAGGCACAAAACTATGTGGATCGAGTATCCGAAGTGATTGAAGAGGCAGTCGATTTTGATACTTGTCGTACCATAGGCGAAAATTTAGATCGACTTAGGGAATTCAATGAGCTGTTAGAAAGCGAAGAAATCTATGCATTGCTAAAGCCCATGATTGGCATGCAAAACAAGGAAAGTGATTTACTTTGGTTGGCCAATAGTAGAAATCTCATCAATGCATGCTTCGATGCACCTGGGGTTGAAACTGGTCTTTCTATTGAAGAAATTCCGCAAGTACAGGTTTTATTAAAACAAAGGGCAAATGCTCGAATGTCCTTTATTAAATCCATCAAGTGGAGTTTTTCGAAAGAGAAACTGAGGCTGGCTAGAATACTCATCGCTAATGGCCTGACCGATACCAAAGAACAGTTTCAAATTTTAGACCAGCGGATAGACCACCGATTGAATCTTCAGCATCAGTTGACGAAACTTAAAAATGCAGATTGGATTGGCGCTGTACCGAATACACTTTCTAAAAAGGAGATTAATCTATGGTTAGATAAGCTAGAGATTGCCCTAAAGGCAAAATTGATTTTTGCTTCTTTTGCTAATTTCAAGGAGTACTTTCCGGTTAAAAAGTTCACTTCAACTCAGCTGAAGAAACGCATCAAAGCCATTATTTCGGTGTTGAAGGATCTTCCAAAAAAGCGCGAGCAATGGAATAAATATATCCTTCCGCTTCAGATTGATCATGTTTTGCGCAATCCCGCTTCTGCAAAGGAAATGAAGAAGACTTTGCTTCTTGATTTTGATGCGATATGCGAATTGGATCAGCTAATGTCTGGTTTTTCGGAAGCCCAACTTTCAGGAATAAAGAAGTTAGAGGATTTAGGCACCAGAACCGCTTCAGAATACTTACAGATTTTTGAGAACAGTTTGCGATTGGCTTGGATTGATCATATTGAAAGTAAGTACCCAGTGCTGCGCACGGTTTCAACCCTGAAGTTCGAGCAAATGCTGACTGATCTTCAGCAAGCCGAACAAGAAAAACTAGAATCGAGTACTCAAATTCTTTTGCAGCGCGCTAGAGAAAAAACCTATGAGCCAGCCGAGTACAATCGCCTTAATAATATGGTGACTTACCGCGATTTGCAGCATCAGGTAAGTAAGAAACGCAGGATTTGGCCTATGCGAAAACTGGTTTCTAATTTTCATGAAGAGCTTTTCAATCTTGTGCCTTGTTGGATGGCTTCACCAGAATCGGTTTCGGCTATTTTCCCAATGGAAACCTTTTTTGACTTGGTGATTTTTGATGAGGCCAGTCAATGCTTTGCGGAAAAAGGTTTACCAGCAATTTATAGAGGAAAGCAATTGGTAATTGCGGGAGACAGTCAGCAGCTTAAGCCCAATGATTTATATCGCGTCAAGTGGGACGATGAGCAAGAAGAGATAGCGCTAGAAGTGGAATCACTACTGGAGTTGGCCAATAATTACTTAATGCAAGTACATTTACAAGGCCATTATAGAAGCCAATCATTGGCACTCATTGATTTTTCGAATCAACATTTCTATAAAGGGAAACTTCAGATGTTACCTCATTTCAAGCATATCAATGATCAGAATCCCGCCATTGATTTTATTAAGGTTGAGGGCGTGTGGGAGCATCAAAGCAATGATATTGAGGCTGAGGCTGTAATCGCGTTGTTGAAAGATTTGGAGAAAGAAGCTACTCAAAAAACAGTTGGGATTGTTACTTTCAATGCAAGCCAGCAAAGCCTGATTCAAGATAAAATTGAGGAGGCAGGTATCGTTTTAAAGGGTCTTTTTGTAAAGAATATAGAAAACGTTCAAGGCGATGAGCGTGATATTATCATCTTCTCTACCGCTTATGGACCAGATAAAAAGGGGAAACTCAATCTCCATTTTGGAAGCTTAAATGCCGCTGGGGGAGAGAACAGATTAAACGTGGCTATAACCCGAGCAAAAGATAAGGTGATCATAATCACTTCACTACTGCCTGAAAACCTAAAGGTAGATCAGCTCAAAAACGATGGGCCAAAACTGCTGAAAGCTTATTTGTCTTTTGCCAGAACGGTAGCGGAGGGAGGGTTTAAGCCTACGGTTTATCAATCGAAAACCTTTAGTCAACAATGGTATTTAAAGGAAAGGCTGAAACTTTGGGAGAAGGAATTCGACCTAAAATTTACAGAAGAATTGCCTTTTGCGGATTTATCAATTAAGCGGAAGTCTGATTTTAAAGCTGTACTGCTCACGGATGATAATGTGTTTTACGAAAGCACCACCATCAAAGACAGCTTCGTTTACAAGCCCTTTTTACTTGAATCGAAAGAGTGGAATTACCGATTTGTGCATAGCCGCAATTATTGGCTTACCCCTCAGCGCATGAAAGAGAATATTGGCAGGTTAGTGGTGAAAAGTGAGGTTTGAAATTAACGGATCGCTATTGCTGAATTTGCTCCAACCTTACCCCAACAGAAGGCACATTTTCTAAGTTAGCCTCGCGCATGTACTGGGCGATTTTGATTTGATATTTGCCTACACTCGGGAAATTGTAATTGGATAAAATATCAACTTCATGCTGAAAAATACTGTTCCCCTTTCCTAGTGGTTTACCCGTTTTAGCATCGAATAACTGAACATTCACCAACTCTGATTTAAGCTGATTGCCTTTATTGTCCATTAAATAATAGGTGAGATAAAGGTTTTGGGTCCTGAATTCAATTGAGTTTCTCACATTAATCAAAACCCTTTTAGGCGCATTGTCGGTGATTTCGAAATTGAAGGCTGGGATGGTATCCATATTCCAAATGCCTTCTTCAAAATCATAAACCTCTTCATACACCCGATTACGATCACAGGAATTGATAAGGGCGAAAGCCAAAAGCAACAAACAAATCTTTAGTACCGATTTCATTATTCAGGATTTCGGTTTCTGTTACGATTCCTGTTTTTATTCCGATTTGTATTCTTGTTAGGAGATCCAGCAACATTTTCTTGACCTTGTGCTTGTGCTTGTGCTTGTGCTTGTGCTTGATTTTGTTTCTGATCTTTCTTCTTGAACTTCTTATCCATTTTGGCCAAGTCCTGATTGATGCCAACTTCTTTCAAGTTTCTGACTTCAATTTCATCGGTGGTTAAGGTATCAGGGAAAATGCCTTTTTCATTCATGGCTTGAATTTCAGCGGCACGATCAGCTTCAA
>JBLIKG010000274.1:0-3392 GCA_047636255.1 Roseivirga sp.
CCAATTGATCAGTTTCAGCATGTTTCGCGAAAAGGTCATTGGCGTCAGCTACTTGGTAAACGCTTTTCCAACCACCTCCAGAATGTGGTTTCATATAGGCAGGAAAACCTATGTAATCGAAGATTTTACCCCAACTCAAAGGATAGGCCATGTTTCTGAAAGAAGTTTCAGAAGTATCATCAGGTCTTTTGTGTGAGGGAAGGATCACTGTTTTCGGAACAGGTACGCCAATCTGCTCGGACAATGCATTATTGAAGAATTTTTCATCAGCACTCCACCAAAATGGATTATTAATTACCGCTGTGCCAGCAATAGCAGCATTTTTCAAATAAGCTCTGTAGAAAGGAACGTCTTGCGAAATACGATCTATGATCACTGCGTAGTCAGTAGGAGCAGCTTGTTGCACCATATCGACTGTTACGATCTCGGCTTCAATGCCTTTTATTTTTTTCTCGTTAATCCTCTCTATGAATGCGTGAGGGAAGGTGTTTTCTTGTCCGAAAAGAATGCCAATTTTTTTCATGTGTGTTGTGTTTGGTTCTTCACATGTTGTTGAAAACCATGTGATTATGTTGTTGTGTTTAAATCAATGATAAATAGTGGGGAAACATATCTCTCCAAAGTGGCCAATCATGCTCCGCCCATTTTCTTAAGTCGAACCAGTGATCAATATTTTTATCCTTTAGAATATTAGATAATTGATAGTTAGCATCCAAACAAATATCCCATTCTCCAGCGCCTAAAACGATTTTCATTTGCCATAAATCAGGATTATTATTTCCTGGTAAATAGTCAATTGGATTGGTGAAGTAGACATTGTCATCGTAATATCCTTCTAAGAAAGATTTCGTACTGAAAGCCCCGCTCATGCTGAATAAGTGACTTACACTCTCAGGATGCCTGAACGCAAAGTTGGCGGCATGGAAACCTCCAAAGCTTGCGCCAGCTACAGCAACTTTAGGAATACTCTTTTGTCTTCTAATTGGATCAATGATTTCGTTCATGATGAACTGATCAAACCAAAGATGATTTTTAACCCTGTCTGCAGGATGGATTCCCTTATTGTACCAACTAAGCGAATCGATACTGTCAACGCAGTACAATTGAATTAGTCCTTGATCTAAGAACCAAGCAGCTGAATCAATTAGCTTGAAATCTTTGCTTTCATAATATCGTCCCATAGTGGTTGGGAAAATAATAACAGGATATCCAGCATGGCCATAAACCAGCATTTCTATGTCCTTACTTAAAGTGGGAGAGTACCACTTAAAATATTCTTCTTTCATTCTTTCCTACTTGCTTGATTAACCAGAGACTCTATCAATTTTTGGATTAATTGAGCCTATAGAAATTGAAAGCGCAAAAGTATACATTTTCTAAATCTATAAGAAATAATGTTCTGAATGTGAAGGGATTAGAGTTTATGCAAACGATCGAAATAAGGTTTAAACGATTTAAACAGGTATTATTATTTTTTTGTTAAAAGGGATAAATTAAACATCCTTATTGAAGCGTCTCATAAAAAACGAAGAGCTTACTTAAATCGATATCATTTTCAAGATCTAAATTCTCAGTTTTGATGAATTCATCAACTTTATCTTCATAGCCCAATAACCTAAGCAATTGTCTCTTTTTAGTGCTCATGTCTACCATGGCAAGTTCGCTAATCACGTAATAATTTGTGGTGCGAGTAAAGTTCTCGAAGTTCCGAATCTTGCCCACATCGTTAATGGTCACTTTGCTTTTGCGCACATTAAATTGCTTTATCACGGTAAGTTTTTCGCCTTCATGAATCACCTGAACAAAACTTTCGCCTAATTCTGGGTCGAGGCCTTTTTTTAGTACCATTAGGCCATTTGGGGAGTTTTCGTCTTCAGCCACGATACGCTCGTAGAACAATGAATTTAGTATTATAAATTCTTTATCATTTTTGAAGAGTTCTAGTTCTTGGGTAAGCCCGTTATAGTTGAAGAATACGTCATTGTACACCGTACCATAAACATCATACAAAGTAGCCTTTTTCGAAGTTTTCAATAAATAGGGGCTGCCCTCGATATTATTATACCTGTAGACGTCAATTGGTTGCTCATTCGTGAAAAATTTAATTTCTTTTTGACCATAGGTAAGGGGGAAGATGAAGAGAAAGGCAATTACTGTTAGCGTATATTTCATCTAGACTTTCGATTTTATTCAAACTTGAATTTCATTCTACGTTACTGCAAATAGAAGAGAATTGTTTCGTTCAATTACTTCACGCTATTGAGGTATCAAATATTACTTGACTACTCAATTTATCGACTTTATAGGAGATACAACCATAAGTGATCAATAATTCATATTGTTGTTTCATGAGCTATGCTGAATGTATGGAATCATAGTGTGAATATTGGCTTATCTGAAAATTCTATTTCCTAGACCCAAATGAAAAATCTACTTTTGCGCTGATGTCGTTTCGTGAGTTTTCGGATATAATAATTAAACCTTTTGTCAAGAAGAAAAAGGTGATAGTGCTGAATGAGCATTTACAGGTGCATCAGCTGCTAGTGCGTTCTAAGCGGCTAAAACATAAGGTGAGGATAGATATATTTTTGCCGTTGTCCTACCGCACTTCTGAAAGATCCAATGCTCCGAGCTTATTGCTCAATGATGGTCAGGACTGGGAACAACTGAAATTGGTTGATATTCTCACCGCTAGAATACAGGAAAATAAGACTGTGCCCATTGTAGTAGGTGTTTATGCAGGCGATCGGCTTAACGAATATGGCACGGCAGGTTTTTCTGATTATAAAAACCGTGGATGGAAGGCAAAGACTTATTCTGACTTTATTATTTACAAGTTATTACCCTATATACGAGAGCATTATGGTTGCTTTATTGAACCAAAGCATTCAGTTTATGCAGGTTTCTCTTTGGGTGGATTGAGTGCCATTGATATCACTTGGCGAAATCCGCAAGCCTTTCTAAAAGTGGGTGTTTTTTCAGGTTCATTTTGGTGGCGAAGTACTCCTGTAAATGAGCAATATCCCGATGCAGATCGAATTATTCATCAGGTGGTCAACCAAGGGAAGTACAATGCGGGAATGAAATTCTGGCTACAAGCTGGAACGAATGATGAGACCTCAGACCGAAACCGTAATGGCGTAATTGATGCCATTGATGATACACTTGACTTGATCAAAACACTTCAAGTAAAAGGCTATACAGAGCAGTGTATCAATTATGTCGAAGTGAAGAACGGGGAGCACAATTTCGATACTTGGTCGGCTGTTTTTCCTGATTTTTTAGACTGGGCTTTCGGGAATAATGGGAAAACGGAAAAAGAGTAGTGTGTCATTATGAAACGGTATCACGCCATCATAAGATGCTTTCTAATGTATTCATTATCTTAATTT
>JBLIKG010000275.1:0-3383 GCA_047636255.1 Roseivirga sp.
AGATTTTGTAAAAATCGCTATTGAGGCGGTGCAACAAACTGACGAGCGCTTTGGCCTTGGACATTTGGTAAGCGTCATCAGAGGCTCACAAAATCAGTATATCAAAAGCTATAAGCACGATAAATTACCTGTATTTGGGGCTGGTGCTAATGAAGATGAAAGTTTCTGGAAAACTATTGTGAGGCAAACCATGCTTTATGAGTTTGTCACCAAGGACATAGAAAATATTGGTGTACTTAAGTTGAGTAAAAAGGGAAGAGATTTCTTAAAAAACCCTACTTCTATCAAACTTAGCAAAGACCATGATTTTAGCGATGTAGACTCCGATGACGATGAAAGCAACGAGCCCTCAGCTGCTCAAACTGCTGGACAATCATTCGACCCAGTGCTCTTCGATCTTCTGAAAGCCGAACAAAGGAAAGTTGCTAAGCAACACAACCTACCTCCTTACGCAATTGTACAGGAGCCATCGTTGCAAGAAATGGCCACCACCTATCCAACTACCAAAGAGGCCTTGTCCAATGTCAATGGTATAGGCATGGGGAAAGTCCAAAAATTCGGTGACTCTTTCCTTAAACTCATTAATAAGTATGTCGAAGATAATGACATCGATATTGAAGACGTAGTGGTAATCAAATCTTCAGGTGCAAAATCCAAAAACAAGATCTACATCATCCAACAAATCGATAGAAAAATTGATTTAGAGGAAGTCGCAGAAATGAAAAGTTGGACCATGGATACCTTATTGGACGAAATGGAAATCATCTGTTTCTCCGGTACTAAGCTCAACCTTGATTATTACTTGGAACAAATCATGGACGAAGACTTCGAATCGGAAATAATCGACTACTTTATGAATGCAGAGTCTGACAGTATTGAGTTGGCCCTTGAGGAGTTTAGCAATGAAGATATTACCAGTGAAGACCTTCGTCTGATAAGAATAAAATTCCATTCAGAACACGCAAATTAATTACCTTTACGGCCTTACAAATTCAATTCTCATGAACATTCTTGTATTGGGTAGTGGAGGCAGGGAACATGCTTTCGCATGGAAAATTTCTCAAAGTCCACGATGCAATAAGCTATATATCGCACCAGGAAACGCGGGTACTGGAAGCCTTGGCGAAAACGTTAATATCAAAGTCACTGACTTCGATACTATTGGTAGTTTCGTTAAGGAAAATCAAATCGACCTAGTCGTTGTTGGGCCCGAAGATCCATTGGTATTAGGCATTCGAGACTATTTTGAACAGGATGATGCGTTGAATAAGGTACTCCTTGTAGGCCCGAACGCCAAAGGTGCTCAGCTCGAAGGAAGTAAAGATTTTTCGAAGCAATTTATGGCGCGCCATAAGATCCCGACTGCGCGCTCGAAGACTTTCACCATCAACTCGCTGGAAGAAGGAATGAATTACGTTTCTAGCCACCCCACCCCTATTGTTTTAAAAGCAGATGGATTGGCTGCAGGTAAAGGAGTAATCATTTCTGAAACCAATGAACATGCCCGCGAAACGTTAAAAGAAATGCTAGTGGATGCTAAATTCGGTGAAGCATCAAGCCGAGTAGTAGTCGAGCAATTCTTAAGTGGAATTGAGTTATCAGTTTTCGTACTCAGCGATGGCACAGATTATAAAGTATTGCCTTCGGCCAAAGACTATAAGCGAATTGGTGAAAACGATACTGGATTAAATACTGGTGGAATGGGCTCCGTTTCGCCTGTACCTTTTGCCGATAAAACCTTTCTTGATAAAGTCGAAGAACGCATTATTAAGCCAAGCATCAATGGCTTAAAAAGTGAGGGTATTGATTACAAAGGCTTCCTATTTATTGGTCTTATGAATATGGGCGGTGATCCTTATGTCATTGAATACAATGTACGCATGGGCGATCCAGAAACACAATCTGTACTTTCGAGAATTGATTCCGATTTAGTTGAGCTTCTCGAAGGCTGCGGGGCTGGCACATTAGGTACAAAGGACTTTGAGGTGAATCCAAAAGCTGCTACAACGGTAGTAATGGTGGCTGGTGGTTATCCTGGCGGCTACGAAAAAGGCAAGGTGATTCATGGCATTGAAGCAGTGAATGAGGCTACGGTTTTCCATGCAGGCACGCATCATAACGAAACTGGGGAGGTAATTACCAACGGTGGCCGTGTTTTGGCTGTGACTGGAATGGGCGAAACAGTAGAAAAAGCACTCGAAAATGCTTATAATGGCATAGAAAAAATTACTTGGCAAGACGAATATCATAGAACTGATATTGGCCAAGACATTTTGAGATTAATTAAATAAGTGATTTAGTGGTCGAAAGGCTTTAAATATAAAATATGAGCTGTAGTTGTGGTGTGAGTGCCGAAGGGGCCGTCTCTGGCTGCAATAATAACGGAGGCTGTTCAACCGGTGGTTGTAACAAAATGAATGTTTTCGATTGGCTGTCTGACATGGACATGCCGGTAGTTGACACCTTCGATATATTAGAAGTCAGATTCAAAAATGGAAGAAAAGAATTCTTCCGAAATATAGATAATCTAGATTTGGTTACGGGCGAAGCCGTTATTGTTGATGTACCTAGCGGGCATCATTTGGGCCATGTTTCCATGCAAGGAGAACTCGTGCGTCTTCAAATGCAAAAGAAGAAAATTGCAAACAATGACGAAATCAAAGTAATCTATAGAAAAGCCAATCTCAAAGACCTCGAAAAATTTGATGAAGTCAGAAAGCGCGACATGCCTACACTTTTCCGCACGCGACAAATCATTTTAGAGCAAAAATTAAATATGAAGCTCACCGATGTTGAGTTTCAAGCCGATAATTCAAAAGCTACCTTTTATTACTCTGCTGAAGACCGCGTTGATTTTCGAGAATTAATCAAAGTATTGGCGGGTGAATTCAAAATCCGAGTTGACATGCGCCAAATCAGCCTTCGCCAAGAGGCAGGACGATTAGGGGGTATTGGATCTTGTGGAAGAGAGCTTTGCTGTTCTACTTGGCTTACGGATTTCAAATCTGTGAGTACTTCTGCGGCTCGTTATCAAAACCTCAGTCTCAACCCGAGTAAACTTTCTGGCCAATGTGGAAGGTTAAAATGTTGCCTTAATTATGAGTTAGAAACTTATATGGATGCCCTTGAGGGAATTCCGGAAGTGACTAAACTTAAAACCAAGGTCGGAGAAGCCAGATTGCAAAAGACTGACATCTTTAGAAAAATCATGTGGTTCGGCTACGACTCGGAAAATACTTGGCATCCGATTGAAGCTGATCGTGCTGCTGAAATTCAAGCCATGAATGAAAAAGGCATTTTCCCTGATACCTTAACCACCGATGAAATTGAAGTCAGAAACTTGAAAGAGGTTGGCATCAATCAGGACTTGGCCAAAATGGATA
>JBLIKG010000276.1:0-3376 GCA_047636255.1 Roseivirga sp.
CTTCACGGTAAGGAATCGCAAGTACACTCGAGAAATGATCCGAAGGAAAGAAGTCTATTTCCCAATATTCGAAAAGTATCTTGCGCAATACGGTCTACCTGCTGAATTAAAATACCTTCCGATAATAGAAGCCGGTTTAAATCCTAAGGCAATCTCTGGCCCAAAAGCTGCTGGCCTATGGCAGTTTATGGCACCAACCGCCAAGCAGCAAGGGCTCATGATCGATTGGTATATTGATGAACGTATGGACCCCGAAAAGTCAACTGAAGCTGCCTGCAAGTACATCAAATGGCTCTACGGAATTTTGGGAGATTGGAAAATGACACTGGCTGCCTACAATAGTGGAATTGGTAATGTGCAGAGGGCTATGAAAAGAGCCAACAAGGATGATTTCTGGGAAGTTTATCGCTACTTACCGAGGGAAACAAGGTCTTACGTACCTCAATTTGCAGCCATTCTCTATTCAATGGAATATGCAGACGAGCACAATCTTTTTGCAGAAGAGCAACTCTACCCTATCGATTTTGAAGAAATAGAAATCAATCAATTTGTTTACTTCAAGGCATTTGCTGATGAAAGCGGCATTCCACTGGAGACACTTGAACAGCTAAATCCCTCCATTAAGAAGGGTGCAATCCCAGCTAATATTAAAAATTTCAAAATGAAAATTCCACGTGAAAGCATGGAAAATTATGAAATCAATAAAGTAAACATTCTTGCTAAAGCTGAAGAAGGAAGAAAAGAGTTCGAAAAACTCGTTAGCAATGTGCCAGGTAGTACTTTTGGCAAAGACAAAGTTACTTACAGAGTCTCTAGTGGGGATGTTTTAGGTACAATAGCTAGAAAGCACAGCGTTCGAATAGAAGACATTC
The DNA here is from genome assembly GCA_047636255.1 of Roseivirga sp. Lineage (GTDB taxonomy): Bacteria > Bacteroidota > Bacteroidia > Cytophagales > Cyclobacteriaceae > Roseivirga. Next base: position 873 of record JBLIKG010000276.1, read on the forward strand.
GAGCTTGGAATAACATCAAAGGTTCTATGATTCGAGTTGGTCAAAAACTTGAGATTTGGTCTGGCCCAGATTTCTTGAACGACAACACCCTAGCGGCTCAAAAAGTCACTAATCAAACAATGCCTGGCTCTAAGCAGCACACAGTTCAACAAGGCGATACACTTTGGGATATTTCACGTATGTATAAAGGCTTAACAATTGAGAGGATTAAGCAGTTAAACAACTTAAAGTCAAACAGTTTAAAGCCAGGAATGAACTTAAGAATTGGGTAATTAAATCTTAAACTAATTTTTTAGTAGATAGACTTGCAATTCTTTCCCAAATTAACTTTCTTGACATTGTTAACTAAAATAATAGTTTTATGAAAAAACTCTTAACCTTATCCCTAGTTCTACTTTCAATTGTCAGTTGTGTAAGCAAATCTGAAAAAGAAGACGGAGTTGCCAACAAAATGGATGACAGTTTTCTACCGCAAGCCACTGGGCAAGCAGGAGAGCTTGTTATTGTGATGAATAAAGAAAAATGGAGTGCAGAACTTGGTGATGCGCTTAAGGAAGTTTTTCATGCTACTGTGCCAGGGCTCACTAGAAACGAACCTGCCTTTACTACCCGTGTTATCGAACCTTTTCAATTTAACAGAATCTTTCAGCTAGCCCGAAATATAGTATACGTTACCACACTTGACGGTAAAACCCCTGCTGACAAATGGTTGCAAAACACACTCACAGAAAGTTCGAAAGAAAGAATAAAAAATGAGCCAGAATTATTTATGTTCAATTCGGATAATCAATACGCTCAAAGGCAAAAGGTGATGCATCTTTTTGGAAATAACGATGCTGAACTCATCAAGCATATTCGTGAAAACGAAGAAATACTAATAAATTACTTCAATAAGGCTGAGCGCCAAAGATTAGCCACGGACATCAGAGCATCCGTAGATTCCAAAGCCATTTCTAGTCGTTATCAGAAAGAACATGGCTATTACATCAAAGTACCTGTAGGTTTTGAAGTAGCCATGGATGAAAATAACTTCACTTGGTCTAGGTACCTCCCTTCCGTTGGCCCAAGTAAAAATATTTTTGTTTACTATAAAGACTACGAATCTCAAGATGAATTCAAGCATGAAAATATCGTCAAACTCCGTAATGAGATTGCGAAAAAATACATTTATGGTGACCCTGAAAATCCTGAATCATATGTGATTACAGAAACTGAATTCATGCAACCCATCTTTAGAGAAATTAATTTTGATGGGAAATTCACCGTTGAAACTCGTGGGGCATGGAAAACAAATAATTTTTCGGTCGGTGGCCCATTCATTAGTTATACCTTTGTAGAAGAATCTACCAATCGACTTTACTATGTAGAAGGGTTCATTATCCATCCGAATGAGCAACACCGTGAGTTGATCAGGCAGATGGAATCAATAATTTCCACCTTCCGAAGCACAGCAAAACAATCGCAAGCCAGCCTATATTAAGGCCAAGGACATTGATTTTGATTGAATATTCTTAATTTTAGGCGAAGGCAGGTTTAACTTGCCTTTTCTTATATTTAAGCTCAATCAAAATATATGTTTGCATACATTAAAGGCAAGCTTGCTCATAAAGACCCTACTTTTGTAATAATAGATGTTCAAGGGGTTGGTTATGAAATTAAAATTTCGCTTCACACCTACTCCTTGATCAAGGATGAAGAGAACTGCAAGCTTTTCACTCATTTTTATGTTAAAGAAGATGCGCAAATCCTTTACGGTTTTGCCGAGCAAAGTGAAAAGCGACTTTTTACCCAATTGATTTCAATCTCAGGGGTTGGACCATCAACAGGACTCATGTTTTTATCTTCCCTGAGCCCCTCAGAAGTTGAAATGGCCATTGTTACAGGTGATGTTGCTACGATTCAACGAGTGAAAGGGATTGGGGCAAAAACTGCTCAGCGAGTAATTCTTGAACTTAAAGACAAGCTAGGAAAAGAGTCAGGAGAATTAATTAATACAAATTTATCATCACCAAGCCAGAACACTATAAGAAACGAGGCACTGGCTGCGTTAGTAACACTAGGCATAAATAAAACTGCCGCCCAAAACAGTATTGATAAAATTTTGAAAAACTCAGAAGGCCAAATAAGGCTAGAAGATTTGATCAAATTGGCACTAAAAGCAGCCTGATTTTTAGGAACTCTTGACCCACAGAACCACTAAAATATTACTACTTACGGTAATAGGATTCGCCTTTTTTGGTCTATCCCATAGTGCTTATGCCTATAGCTTTTGGCAACAAGACACTACCAAAACAGCCAGCGACACCACTAAGTATCAGAAAACGTCATTTCCTAACTTTGGGTTACAATATCGTTTCGGAGATCCCTTGACGAGCAGAAAACTGAAGTCACCGCTGCTCTTTAATTCACCTAGTTTTCTAAATCAAAAATTCAGTCTCGACACAGGAAAGTCCCTTGTTTACAGTGAGCGATTTGGAGATAGAGTTATAAATCCACCGACAATT
>JBLIKG010000277.1:0-3369 GCA_047636255.1 Roseivirga sp.
ATTAAGAGATGAATTCTGGCGCAAAAAATTGATTCCCCAATTCTGTACATCCTTAGAATTGAAGCGAAGTACGGCATAAGGAATTTTCATTTCTACAATCCAGTAATCATCATAAACTTTGGAGGAGGATAGCCAAACTGCATTCCAATCTTCATCATTTCTCCATATGGAAGTACTTCCTCCGTTGGAATATCGCGTATCGTATTGAACTCCAGCAACCGTAACGAATAATCCAACGCCATTTAAACCTGCATTATAAGGGTCAAAACTAACCCCGAAATAGTCTGAATTCCCGATGTTATCGCGATTGGTAAGAAGATTAAATACTTCTTCTTTTGGGTCATACATTTGAGCCGATACATAAATGGCATCGTCATCATAAAGAAATCTTACTTCGGTTTTCCTAGCCGAAGGAGCTCCTGGATTTGGGCTATTTTGTACAAAGTCTGTTTGAACAGGCGCTTGACACCATATGTCTTCGTCAATAACACCGTCAATAGTTATTTTTGCTTCCGTGCGGACAGCCTCAAACGATTTTCTTGTCTGTTGTGCCATCGCCACTTGAGCGACAAACAATAATGACATTAATAATGCTAACTGATTGAATTTCAAACCCTCTTCTGTTTTCTGTAACAACGAGTAAAGGTCGATATTGTTAAAAGACTTATGAATTTAAATATGTCCAGCGCAGTAATTTTAGTATGAGTGGTTGGTTGAACATCAATTTTATAACACCTAAAACAGTTAATAATTAGGCGTTGTGCTTTATTCTTAGAATAAAATATGGACTTATGGTTTTGGCATAAAGGAATCGTTGCTAGGATGGTCTTAAGGCTTAAGAATAAATCTTATTACAAGTTGCCTGTTCAGTGAATGGATAAAAAATCTTAATGTATTTTTACCAACATGGATGTTTACGGAAAAGCACTTAAGGATTTTCAAGCTGGTATAGAAGATGAGACCCTTCATTTGAATACTTCATATGGTGAGCCAGAAGAAATGCCGGTTTGGTACTTTTTCAGAAATTATGATGAGATGCCCGAAATGGAACAAATGGCACTGTCCATTGCAGATGGTGATATTTTAGATGTAGGAGCAGGGGCAGGCTGCCATGCCATGGTGTTGCAGCAAATGAATAAGAACGTAACGGCCATAGATACTTCAGCGACTGCCGTAGAAATTATGCAGAATGATGGACTACAACGGGCAGTTCATGCAGACTTTTTTAAATACCAAGGCGGGCAATACGACACCATTATTTTGCTAATGAACGGCATTGGTTTGGTAGGTTCTTTAGATGGCTTTAGAGACTTTCTGAATCATGCTAAGCAACTGCTTAAGCCAGAAGGTCAACTCATCTTTGATACGTCAGACATCAAATACCTTTATGAAAACCAAGCCTTACCTACGGATAAATATTATGGTGAAGTCAGTTTTCAATATGAATACCAAGGCATTAAGGGAGATTGGTTCGATTGGATTTATTTTGATGAGAACACTTTAGAAGACATTGCAGAAGAATGTGGGTGGTTTGTATACTATCTTCATAAGGATGAAAACGATCAATATCTTGTCAGAATGATCCCTAAAACTGAAGAATAAACACCTTTCGTTTTCTGGTTATGAAAGACGGCCAAGTGGTTAAGGAATAATCTTTCTGAAAACTTTTAAAAATGAGGTGAGTTTAATTGACCGACATCTTTTTTTTATTCCTTTAAAACCTACGCTAGCCAGTTGTAATTCTTAAATTCGATCATGCAGCACATTTTGCAATCCTATCTCAGGCGATTAACGAACCTTTCAGCGAATAATCGTTCGTTAGTATTACTCAGGCTGTTGACAGATCAATTCATTGATCTTCATGATTTTGATTTCCTTGATCTGAAGCCTTCTTTCAGAGTTTTGGAAGATGTAATTGCTCAAAAATCAAGCATTAAATTAATCCCCAATTCAGACAGCAGAGACGCTAATTCAAATAAAATAGCAACCCGCTTAGCTAAATTAAGAAGGCGAGAACAGTTTATTTTTGAAGAAACTGGGGGCAAAGATTTGTATGTCGGCTGGCCGTTTGTTCATGGCAAATTAAACGATGGCACCATTGTAAGAGCGCCACTTATCTTCTTTCCTGTGAGCCTAGAATTAGAGCAAAGCGAATGGTTACTAATACCAAGGAAGGATGTTAATGTGAGTCTCAATAAAAGTTTTTTATTGGCTTTCGCTCATTACAATAAGATCAAAATAGATGAAGAACTCTTGGATAGATCCTTCGATGATTTTGATGCTGATAGTACCGTTTTCAGGACTCAACTTTATGAACTTTTAGAACAAAGTAATATTGCGATTCGGTTTGGAAGAGAGATTTTCGCAGATAAACTCACCCCATTTTCAGAATTCACCAAAGACGAATTTGAAAAGTCTAACGACAACGGTAAACTCGGTCTAATCTCTGAAGCTGTTTTGGGTATTTTTCCACAAGCAGATTCCTATCTCATTCCAGATTATGAGTTTCTGATTAATAATTTAAAAGCAGAGAATTTCGAAGACTTCTTTGACCAAAAGAACCTTTCTGATCAAAACGATTTTGGGGCTGATTTTGACGCCTATCGCTACTTTTTAGATAAGGTGAAAGAAGAAGAAACTTATACTCCTTTTAGAAAAGATGCTTTTCAGGAAAACGCCATTAAGGCGGTAAAGAAAGGCTATTCTATGGTCATTCAAGGCCCGCCAGGTACCGGTAAATCGCAACTGATTTGCAACCTGATTTCGGATTATATGGCCAGAGGAAAGAAGGTGCTTTTGGTGAGTCAGAAGCGAGCTGCTTTAGATGTGGTATATCAAAGGCTGAAAGAACACAGCATCAATGATTTTGTGGCTTTGGTCCATGATTTCAAGAATGATAGGAAGGAAGTTTATGATAAAATCGCCAATCAGATTGATCGGCTCAACGAATACAAAAGGAACAATACAAACCTAGATGCCATTCAACTCGACCGAAGCTTTAAACAAGCCAGCAGAGCGATTGATGATATTTCAGAGGTGTTGGAAGATTACAAAAAGGCACTTTTTGATGATGGAGAATGTGGCCTTTCCGTAAAGGAGCTTTACCTCACTTCTTACCCAGAGCAACAAGCGGTGACCTTGGTGCAAGAATACAACTATTTTGATTTTAGAGAACAGGCTTTTGAAAAGGGCCTCAAACAGTATTTCGATTATGCGCTTCGCTTGAATAAGGAAGGTTATCCTTGGGCAGAAAGAGTGAACTTCAAAGGATTCAAAATCCAAGATTTGAAAAAAATGCAAGAGCATTTGGATCAGATTCCTTTAGAGGCACAAAACTATGTGGATCGAGTATCCGAAGTGATTGAAGAG
>JBLIKG010000278.1:0-3347 GCA_047636255.1 Roseivirga sp.
AAATGATGGAATGGATGAAAGAAATGCTTGATTTGCCAAAGCATTTTGTGGGAGTAATTCAAGATACAGCCTCTACTGCCACCCTTTGCGCCATTCTTACGGCAAGAGAGAAAGCCACAAATTTTAAAGTGAATGAAGAAGGTTTTTCAGGTACAGAGCAATTTGTAGTCTATGCTTCAAACCAAATACATTCGTCCATTGACAAGGCGGTGAAGATCGCAGGAATTGGATCGAAAAATTTAAGAAAAGTGAATGTGGACAGTGCTTTTGCAATGGACTCAAAACACTTAGAAGAGTTGATTATGGAAGATTTGGCGGCTGGCAAAACTCCGCTTTGTGTGGTTTCCGCCATCGGTACGACAAGCACAACGGCCATTGATCCTGTAGCAGAAATCAGTCAAATCTGTTTGAAGTATAAAATCTGGCATCATGTGGATGCGGCCTATGCAGGAACAGCTTTGGTGCTTCCTGAAATGCGTTGGATGGCAGAAGGCCTTGAACATGCGGATTCCTTCGTTTTCAATCCACATAAATGGATGTTTACCAACTTCGATTGCACAGCTTATTATGTAAAAGATCCAATTTCATTAGTCAATACCTTTACGATAACGCCTGATTACTTGAAAACTTCGGTGGATGGAGAAGTCAAAAACTACCGTGATTGGGGAGTGCCATTGGGCAGAAGGTTTAGGGCTTTAAAGCTTTGGTTCGTGATCAGAGAAATGGGGGTGGAAGGCATTCAAAATAGAATCAGAAAACATATAGCTATTGGCCAATGGTTGAAAGCTGAAATCGAAAATCATCCTGAATTTGAGTTACTGGCTCCGGTGCCGATGAATACGGTTTGTTTCCGTTTTAACCCAAAAAAGTCAAATCTGAATTTAGATCAGCTAAATGAAGCAATCATGAATGCCGTGAACAAAACTGGCAAACTATTCTTCACTCAAACTAAATTGAACAATCAGTTCTCGCTAAGACTAGCTTTCGGAAACACTAACCTTGAAGCACATCATGTCGAAAACGCATGGCAACTGATTCAAGAAAAGGCAAAAGAATGCTTGGCAAACAATTGATCTAGAAAGGAGTCATTAAGGAATGAAAATCAGAACAGTTTTTGGGCTTTTGGCAATGGTACTTGTTGCCTGTAATCCAGATAAAACCACTCAGATCAACCAAGCTGAAATCACTTTTAAAACAAGCGATAGCTCAAAGCTCTATTTTAAAAATATCCGTCAAAGTTATTACGACAAAGAGGAGATGGAAGCCGCTAAGTTGGAGGTTTTCAGATTTAAGAAAAGAGAGCAAGGCGATGAACGCCCTGTAATCAACCTTTCTATTGTTAACAATTGGCGTTATGATGAAGCTTATATTCTTCTTGAACCCAATGGATATATTCAACAAGATACCCTAAAACTGAGGTGGAAAAGTTCGGACGGATTAAAAACGGATTCCGTAATCTACGCGAGAGGAAATAAAATGGATATCGTAAAATTTGCTGATCAAGTCTATCAGCAAATTCAGAGTAAAAGCGAATTTGAAATTGAATTAGAAGGAAAATGGCAGGAAATCTTAAATGAATCTCAAGACCGAGAAGCATTTAGAATTACGATGTTTGATTATTACAACCTTGTTCAGCGCTTATAATCAATGATCTTCTTTCTTCTTTTTACCCTTGAAAAGAGCATCATGCTGGCTAATTGCCGCTATAAATCCAATAAGTATAACAACAATCCAAAGGAATGTATTTGCGCCAGAGGCAATTGGTGGGTCGAATAACATTATCTTCTGTTTTTAAATGCAGGGCAAAGATAAATCAAAAAGCCTGTGTTAAGAAACTGTTCTCGAATTTTTAACAACGTAGACACATTAGGTAGTTTTGCTTTATAAAAATGTAATATAAACTTAACTGTTTAGAGGTGACATACTAAGTTCGTTCGTTCTAGTTTTACGTCAAGAATTTCTGCAAAATGAAAAACTTCCTAAGGGACGAAAGAAAACGAAAAAAGATCACTCAAGAGCAACTCGCTGGTTTGGCGGGTGTATCTCGTCAGAGTATCAACGCGATAGAGCGCGGAAAATATACCCCCTCTACAAGTCTTGCCCTTAAAATCTCTGAAATATTTAATACCACGGTCAATCGACTATTTGAATTAGAACCTACTGACTATTGACCTGAACGCGATTAATAAGATAAGCCTGAGGTGCCCGTAGAACGGCTTTCTCATTGATTAAACTCTCCAAAAGTGCTCTTTCAAAGTTCGAATGAACCGATAAGCTCCTGATCCCTAGAAATTTTAACTTTTGGAGAGGTTTTCCTTTATTTAAAGTCAAGCGCAGGTTATTAAGGTTTTCGTCAATTTTTTCTTTAATTTATCAAGGAATATTGATGTCTTATCTGGAAAATATTAGTTGACCCTTTTTGACCTTTGCTACATCAGTATCTTTTCTGAATCGATTTTATAAAAGATTTGATATGGGCAAAAAAATTAAAATTCTCTCAATTGATGGAGGAGGTATCCGAGGCATCATTCCTGGTACGATTCTTAATTATCTGGAAACTGCCCTTCAAAAAGAATCAGGCGACCCAAACTCCAGACTCGCTGATCATTTTGATTTAATTGCTGGCACCAGTACGGGAGGCATATTAACCTGTACTTACCTTACTGCCGATGACCAAGGGAAGTCAAAATATTCAGCTGAATTTGCTGTAGACCTTTATATGAAAAATGGAGGTCAAATCTTCGAAAGGACCTTTTGGCGTAAGATCAAAACCGTTTTCGGACTATTTGGAGCAAAATATTCTGCCACCGCCATTCAAAATTTACTCCACGAATATTTTGGTGACGCCTGGATTTCTGAATTAAGAAGGCCCTGTATCATAACCTCCTATGATATTCGGAATCGAGCTACGGTATTTTTCAATAAGCTTGATGGCGTTAATAGCCCAGTAAAAAATTACAAAGTAAAGGAAGTAACAAGAGCAACTTCTGCAGCGCCTACCTATTTTCCTCCTGCTTTGATAAAGTCAGAGATTGAGGCGCCTTTGGCCCTTGTAGATGGCGGTACTTTTGCCAATAATCCAGCCCTTTGTGCTTATGCTGAAGCGAGAGCCATTGATTTTGCTAAAGTAGATAGCCCGGGCGATGTAGCATTTCCTTCGGCAAAAGAAATGCTAATGATTTCATTGGGCACGGGTACTGAACTTACACCATATACTTATCCTGAAGCAAAACGTTGGGGAGCTGTTCAATGGATTCAGCCTGTGATTGACGTAATGATGTCAGGTAATTCGGAAACGGTGGATTACCAGTTGCGTCAAATTTTCGATGCAACCAAAAGTGGCGCTT
>JBLIKG010000279.1:0-3315 GCA_047636255.1 Roseivirga sp.
GGTTAAAATAATATTAAAATATTTATCTCAACAATCAAAAAACGGCCTTCCACTTATTTAAGACACTATTTTGCTTATCTTTAAAATGTTTCCAAAACAGGGGTTTCCGAATGACGCTCTCAGAGTTTAAGCAAATATTTGATCTTTATTATAAACCGATCAAGAACTTCCTCTACTATAAATGTGGTGATGTGGATCAGGCTGAAGACCTCACTCAAGACGTCTTCATGAAACTTTGGGACAAAAGAGAGGAAATCAATACGGAAACAGTCAAAAGCTACCTATATACCATTGCTAGTAATATGTTACTCAATAAAATTCGCCACGATAAAGTGGTAATGAATTTTGCTGAGAAAAATAGAGATGCTTTTAATGAGCAATCACCTCACTATGCCTTGGAGGAAAAGGAATTTAAAAAGCAACTCGAAGACACCATTGGTGCCATGCCTGAAAAGCAACGAGAAGTATTTCTAATGAACAGGATTGATGAATTGACCTATAAAGAAATTGCAGATAGGCTTGAATTGAGTGTAAAAGCTATTGAAAAGCGCATGCATGGTGCATTGGGCTATTTAAGAGAGAAGGTGCAACATAAAATTTAACTATATTTAATTGGTGAAAAAGGACGCGTTCATAGAAGACTGGCTCAATGTTGAGACCACCGCCTCAGAACAAGAGGAATTAAAAAGGCTTATTGCCTTTACTGAAACCCTGAGCGTTCCAGAAACAAAATCAAAAGAGCAGGCTTGGGATGAACTACTCGGCCAAATAGAAGCTCAAACGAAAGACAATCAAAGAATTCTTGTCCCAGCAAAACCAGGACGAAGTTATCGGCCATTGTGGGTAGCAGGATATGCTGCAGCGATTATTACTCTCTTTGTAGTACTCTTTAACCAATCCCGGACAGAAGACATAAGCGTTTTCATGGCTGAAAGTGGTAAAATCGAAATTCTGATACTTCCAGATGCATCTATAGTGACGATGAACTCCTCCTCAGAAATTCGTTATAATTCAGACGAATGGCCTAAAAAAAGAAAATTACAATTATTCGGTGAAGCTTTTTTCGAAGTATCGAAAGGAAACGATTTTACTGTTGAAACCGCCAGCGGAAGTATCTCAGTGTTGGGAACTAGTTTTAATGTTTTTGCGAGAGAAGGTCAGTTAAGAGTGACTTGCAAAACGGGTAAAGTACGGGTCAATTCAAACGATTCAGAATTGATATTGACTGCTGGACAAACGGCTACTCTTGTGAACAAAGAACTTCAGTTATCTGAATACCCAGTGAACAAAATTGGCACTTGGCGAGAAGGTGACTTTTATTTTGACGCGGCATCTTTGAAGGAGGTAATTAAAGAATTAGAAAGGCAATTTGATATTCGACTTAATGTAAAAGGAAATATAGAAGATAGATTCTATAGCGGATACTTCAATAAGAACAACCTCAAAGAGTCATTACAAATGGTATTTGTTCCAATGGGACTTCATTTCGAAATTAAAAACGGAGAGGTGATCATAGAATAGTGCGCAAATACTTCAGCATTCTTCTTTGTCTTTTTTTTAGTTGCTTGTTGAGAGCACAAGAACTCCCTGTTGTTTCTATTTCAGAAAAATTTGATGACACTTCCCTTTCGAAAGTAATTCGCTTATTAAAAAATAAATATGATGTGAAAATCGCTTATGACGATGCCTTGGTCACTGGAATTACTATTGCAGGCAATTACCAAAACAAGTCGCTTACCGATTTTCTAGATGCAATACTCCCACCAAAAGGAATTGATTACCAAGTACTTAATGGAAAAATTATCCTTACACCAGGTACACTAAACATTGACCTGAAAACGCCAAGTCTTTTTGATCTTACCGTTTTTGGAATTATTACTGATGCCCAAACAGGCGAAATGCTGCCGAACGCAGTGATCCGTGTAGCTGGCGACAGTAGAGGAACTGTAAGCAATAAGGATGGCTACTTTGCATTAACAAAAGTACCCTCAGACACTTCAACTATTGAGGTTTCTTATCTTGGTTATGAAAAAAATCAGGTTAAACTTGACCCAGTAAAATCGAAGAAAACTATTCGAATTTCTATGGCAGAAAGCATCCTCGACCTAGCTGAGTTTACGGTTGTAAATCTTAGGGGCGATAACCTTATTCAGACAGGCGAAGAAGTAAGTCAAATCTCAATCAACCCCAATAACTTAACAGCACTGCCAACATTAGGAGAAATTGATATTTTCCGTTCGCTACAATTATTGCCAGGCATCAGTGGTACAGATGAAACTTCTTCTGATTTAAGCATTAGAAGTAGTCCTTCAAGTCACAATTTAGTGCTCCTCGATGGCTTTACCATTTACCGTCTTGATCACTTTTTTGGGGTTTTTAGCGCTATTAATCCAGATGCCGTTCGAGACATTCAAGTTTACAAAGGTGGTTTTGGAGCAAAATATGGTGGTCGCGTTTCTGGTGTGGTAGACATAACCGGCAAATCAGGGAATTTCAATGAGCCCGAATTCTCACTTGGGGTAAATCTTTTGAGTGCAAGAATGAGCGTGAATGCGCCTTTAAATCAAGGAAAAGGTGCGATCCACCTTAGTTATCGAAGAGCCTTTACAGATATCATTCGCTCAAATCTTTTTAAACAACTCTATAAGAACTATCGTGAAAATTCGAATCAACTGAATTCCCAAACGAATAATGAGCAAAATGAAGACCTTCTTCGGCCGGATTTCAAATTTTCTGACATTAACTTAAAAGCTACTTATAATGTCTCCAAAAAGGATATTGCAAGTTTCAGTCTTTACCGTGGCAAGGATGAGCTCAATACCAATTTTGATCAAATTCGCAGAAACAATAATACGATAACATCGACTGAAAACACCAATGAAATTGCTGATTGGGGCAATCTCGGAGTGGGAGCCATTTGGTCTAGGAATTGGAGCTCTCGTTATTATACTGGATTACAGCTAGCCTACAGCACACATAATTTCCAATACGATTTTGAAAGTACCGACAGAAACGAAAATAGCCAGATTACAAGAGAATACAGTGCAAACCGGATGAATGAAGTCGATGATTTTCAGGTTAATTTTCGGAACGAACTTAAAATCAAAAAAAGGCACACCCTTGACTTTGGATTGAATCTTTCTTCAATAAAAACCATTAATGATGTCACTATTGACGGTGAAGTGCAGCAACCAGATTCAAAACGAGAGCAAACTGGAGACATTATAGCATTGTATGCTTCAGACAAATTTCGCTTGACGGAAAAATTTAGCATTGATTTAGGTTTTAGAAGCAGCATCACAAAACTTACAAACA
>JBLIKG010000280.1:0-3300 GCA_047636255.1 Roseivirga sp.
TGCGGCAGCAGGTGGTTTTACCGAAGTTATGGTTTTACCCAATACTGATCCTGTAATCTCGAATAAGAATAGCATCAGCTATTTCCATAAATGGAACAAGAGCGCTACTGTAACACTACATCCATCTGCAGCGGTAACGCTTGGTTGTCATGGAAGAGATCTGACGGAAATGATCGATCTCCATACTGCTGGCGCGGTGGCCTTTACAGATGGCACAGAACCTATTTGGCATACCGATATTTTGCTCAAAAGCTTGCAATACCTTCAAACATTTGATGGTGTTTTGATCAATAGGCCTGAAGATAAAATGCTCACCGCTTTTGGGACAATGCATGAAGGAATCATGAGTACAAGCTTAGGTATGAAAGGAATGCCTGAGTTGGCTGAGGAAATCATGATCGATCGTGACTTAGAATTGCTGAAATATGCGGGTGGCAAAATCCATTTCAGCTTAATTTCTTCGGCAGGAGCGGTACAAAGAATAAGAGAGGCCAAAGCCCAAGGCTTGAACGTTACAGCAGATGTCGGAATTCATTACTTGATTTTCACAGATGAGAACTTATCTGATTTCGATACTAATTTTAAAGTAAACCCTCCCTTCAGAAAAGAAGTCGATAGACAAGCTTTGATTGACGGTGTGCTGGATGGAACCATCGATGTAATCGTAAGTGACCATCAGCCTCATGATCAAGAGAGCAAACAGTTAGAGTTTGATTTAGCAGATTTTGGTGTGATTGGTTTTCAGACTTTTTATCCAGCCCTAATAAAGGCTTTAGGAGATAAAGCAGATTCCCAATTAGATAAAATGATTAGTGCACCTAGAAAAATTCTGGGCTTTGAAATACCGATGATTAGGGAAGGCGAAATGGCTAATCTTACTTTGTTTTCTCCTTCCATAGAGTGGAAATACAATGCTGCAACAAATCAATCCAAGTCGGTTGCCTCACCTTTTATCAATCAAAGTTTAAAAGGTAAAGTGGTAGCTATTGTAAATAATGGTAACCTTATTCAGCATGATTAAGGTTAATCCAGCACTTAGCAAACTGGCCATTAAGTATGGTGCGGTCGCAGCAGTATTTTCGATTCTCGCTTTTGCAGTATTTTACATCATGGGGCAACAGCCTTGGCGGAACCTTATTTCGTTCTTGCTGGATGTATTTGTTATTGGGGTATTTATTTTTCTAGCCCTAAAAGATTATAAAGAGAGCATAAATAATGGAGAACTCAGGTTTTATCAGGGAATGACTGTCGGCTTTATTGTTTACCTCACTGTTGCAGTGGGCTTTTCGCTCTTCTTTTTTGTGCTGATGCAGTGGATTGAACCTGATTTTTTGACGGAATACATAAAATTAGCTTTAGAAGATTTAGTGTCGAGAAAGGAAATGATTGTTGCTGGCTTGAGCGAGGAGAGCTATATAGATCAATTATCTAAACTTGAAAATACGAGCATAAGTGTTTTGGTTATTGATGCTTTCGTCAAACGTTTGTTAATTGGATTAGTATTAACACCTATTTTTAGCATTCTCTTGAGAACTCATCAAGCGTGATATAGAACGTTGATCCTTACTTTAAAACGCTTAAGTAAATTATGGTTTCGTCAATTGGATAATCCATTACTTTCGAAAAATTGTTAATTTCAAACCATCAACCTTAAAATAGAAATCATGGAAGAACAACTTACCACAGGCCAAGTAATCAAAAAATGGGGTGTCATTTATGGCGCAATTTCAGCTATTGTTAGTTTGGTGCCGATTTTATTGGAATATCAATCATCTTGGCTGTTTTTAATAAGTATTGCTTTGGCGATAGCCATGTATATTTTAGCCAATAAAGAATTTAAAACGGAAAACGGAGGGTTAATGTCCTTTGGAGAAGGATTTAAAATGAGTTTCGGTATTGCTGCTATCGCGGGAGTAATAAGAGGCTTAGTTTCTTACGTTTATACAAAGTTTATAGATCCTGAGTATATTGAAAGGGCTAGACAAATCTCTATTGAACAAATGAGATCACAAGGCCTTTCGGAACAACAAATAGAGCAATCCATGAGCTTTACTTCTGCCTTATCGAATCCTGAAGTAGGATTAGTGATGGGCTTTGTAGTTATATTGCTTGGAGCACTTATTTGGGGAGCAATTGTTTCTGCCATAATGAAAAACGGAGAAGACGAATATTAGAATTTTGATACAAATTTCAGTAGTTATACCTCTTTATAACGAAGAGGAATCGTTGCCAGAACTCACAAATTGGATAAGCCGTGTCATGATTGAACACGGCTTAACTTATGAAATAATCATGGTAGATGATGGGAGTTCGGATAGCTCTTGGGCAGTAATTGAAAAATTAGCTGAAGAATTTCCGATTAAAGCAGTGAAGTTTAATCGTAACTATGGGAAGTCTGCCGCACTCAATATTGGATTCAAACAGTCTGAAGGAGAGGTAATCATCACAATGGATGCAGATCTCCAAGACAGTCCTGATGAAATACCAGGGCTGTATCAAATGATCAAAGAAGGTTATCATTTGGTGTCGGGTTGGAAAAAGAAAAGGCACGACCCAATTTCTAAAACAATTCCTTCTAAATTCTTTAATGGAGTTACCCGCATACTTTCGGGGATTAAGCTTCACGATTTCAATTGCGGACTAAAGGCTTACGACCAGCGACTGGTTAAAACCTTAGATGTTTATGGGGAAATGCACCGCTACATTCCTGTGATTGCCAAAAGAAATGGTTTCGCCAAAATTGGGGAAAAGGTAGTGGAACATAGGGCCAGGAAGTACGGAACTACTAAGTTTGGTTTAGAGCGCTTTATCAATGGTTTTCTCGACCTAATCTCCATCTCATTTGTTTCTCGTT
Organism: Roseivirga sp.; assembly: GCA_047636255.1. Lineage (GTDB taxonomy): Bacteria > Bacteroidota > Bacteroidia > Cytophagales > Cyclobacteriaceae > Roseivirga. The sequence continues at coordinate 2,855 of JBLIKG010000280.1, forward strand.
ACAAGAAAAAGCCAATGCACTTTTTCGGCACGCTAGGCACAATGTCCTTTATTTTAGGGTTTCTATTTGTAGGCTGGATTGGCTGGGTAAAGATCAAGGCCATTTACATTACCAAGACAAATATTTACCGCGATGTAGTTGATCAGCCACTTTTCTTTCTAGCCATTGCAGCAATTATTGTAGGGGTTCAACTGTTCTTGGCTGGATTTTTAGGCGAAATGATGACCATGAATTCACATCGAAACAACGATTATATCCTGGAGGATTCCATAGGTATTAAAAAGTCATGAGATTCTACTCCGTAGTCATCCCCGTTTTCAATCGCCCCGATGAAGTGGATGAACTACTGCAGTCACTTTCTATTCAGACCTATAAAGATTTTGAAGTAATTATTGTTGAAGACGGATCATCAAAGAAATGTGATGGAATTATAGCCAAATACCAAC
>JBLIKG010000281.1:0-3300 GCA_047636255.1 Roseivirga sp.
CAGCATCAGCTGCTCTTTTTTCTCGTTCCGAAGAATGCACACAAAGTTGTTCTGTTTCTTCTTTGTCAGCTGATTTCGCTCCATCCAAATAGAGCTGTAACAGCCTATGCACCATCATATCAGGATATCGCCTGATAGGCGAAGTGAAATGAGTATAGTGAGCAAAGGCTAAACCGAAGTGTTTATTTTCAGCGGTAGTATATTTTGCCTTGGCCATGCTTCGAATCGCCAATTGCTGTAATACGTTTTGCTCTGGCTTGCCTTCAATATCACTTAAAAGTGAATTCAAAGATTTCGAAATGCCTTGTCGCTCAACATCGATTTTATGACCAAATCGCATAGCAAAAGTTGAAAAAGTAGTCAACTTTTCTGGGTCCGGATCATCATGAGTTCTGTAAACAAAGGTTTTAGGATTCGCCTTTGTCCCTTGGCTGTAAATGAATTCAGCCACACGCTTATTGGCAAGGAGCATAAACTCCTCAATCAATTTATGAGCGTCTTTTCGTTCTCGTGGGAAAATCCCGAGTGGTTTGCCTTTTTCATCCAGTTTGAATTTTACTTCAACTGTTTCGAAGTTCACCGCACCATTCTTGAATCGTCTGTCTTTAAGTTGAAGGGCCAATCGATTCAGATCATTGACCTCCTTGGCAAAATCACCTTCTCCTGATTCAATGCGTTCTTGGGCATCTTCGTAAGCGAACCTTCTATCGGAGTGAATAATAGTTCTACCAAACCACTCCTTCTTAATATTAGCTTGTTCGTCCAATTCAAAAACAGCCGAAAAGGTCAATTTATCTTCATTAGGACGAAGAGAGCATAGTCCATTCGAAAGTCTTTCTGGCAACATGGGAATAGTCCTGTCGACTAGATACACCGAAGTAGCTCGATTGACAGCCTCTTTCTCTAACTCTGTTTTTTGCTGAACATAGTGAGTCACATCAGCAATGTGAATACCTACTTCTGTAATTCCATTGCCTAAATCTCTGATGGAAAGTGCATCATCAAAATCCTTTGCATCAACTGGGTCGATGGTAAAAGTGGTGACAGACCTAAAATCTTTTCTCCTCTTAATTTCGGCTGCGGTTATTTTATCAGAAATGGTTTCTGCTTCTGCTTCTATATTTTCTGGAAACTCTAAAGGCAGACCAAACTCAGCAATGATAGAGTGAATTTCGGCATTGTGTTCTCCCGCTTGGCCTAGTATTCTTGTGATTTTACCTTCAGGCTTTTTATTTCTGCCAGGCCATTGGGTAATTTTTAAAATAACTTTGTCATTGTGTTTTGCTCCATTCAAGTCATGAAGCGGAACAAAGATGTCGTTAAACATCTTTTTGAAATCTGGAATCACGAAAGCATAGCGAGTCGACATTTCCAGTCGACCTACGAACTCATCCCGGTTTCTTTCTAAAATTTCTATGACCCTGCCTTCTTGATTTTTACCACGTTTTCGTGAATTCAATTCGATTATAACGCGATCATCGTCTAAGGCTCCCATCAAATCATCTGCTGCAATCCAAATATCCTCACCTGTGGTGCCATCTGGAGTAACATAGGCAAAACGAGCGTTGACGAAATCTACAGTACCTACAATCGCGTCACCCCTGTCTGTTTCTGTTCTTTCAACTCTAGGCTTTCCTCCTGCCTTATCCAGTGTAAAGGAACCATTGCGAAGTTTCCTGAGCACACCAGTATCTTCCAAACGAAAAACTATCTCCGTCACGATTCGCTTCGAATTCTGATCACGGACATTCAAGGCCGAGTTGATCTGCTTGATTTGATAACCGCGGCCTGGGAACTTACCTAAAAAGTCTAAAATAAGCGGCTCAATTTGTTTTGCTCCTCTGGTTGGATTTTTATCGTTGGGCTGGCTTTGTTTTTTTCTACCCATATAGGGGATGTTTTTTTGATTTGTTTAAAATTAGGAAGAAAATAAGGAAAGCTAGGTAGAACGTCAATGTTTTTAGAGGATGAAAATACGATCTTGGTTTAAGGTGGGTAATTGTTGAATTCTGAGGTACACTTGTGCCAAAACCGCCACATCCTTTTTGCAATATTTTGCAATTCTATCTAAATCATTATCGTGGTAATAGACATGGTTCACCTGACTCCCATCGATGTCGTCTTTGCTGGTGGGGATATCCAAAATGGCCGCCAATAAATCCAGTGAAGTATAATGCTTGTAGTCACCAAATTTCCACATTTCCAATGTATCGAGGTGCGGAATTTCCCATGGCTTTTTACCGGATAGCTGAAGTGTTTTAGGAACAGCAATGTTATTGATCACCATCCTGCGGGCGATGTAAGGGAAATCAAATTCCTTTCCATTGTGGGCACAAAGTATGAGCTTCTTGGGGTTAAACTTCTCTTCGATCAAAGTTTTGAATTCGTTGAGCAGCTCAATTTCATCATGACCTGAAATATCTTTGATTCTAAGGGTTAAGCCATCCTCTTCTTCCTTCAAAAAGCCAACCGCAATAGAAATGACTTTACCGAATTCGGAATAAATCGCTGCTTGACCATACAGTTCTGATGGAGCAAGATCATCTGGATTCCTTAAAAAAGCTGCCTTTTTGTTCCAAAGCTTTTGCATACGCTCTGGCAATTCATCGAAGCTTCGAAAAGCTGCGGCTGTCTCTATATCTAGAAATAGAAGGTTAGAAAAGTTGTTCATGCTTCAATTGGTTTAGAACTTGATTCATAATTTTAATTAAACATAATCAAGTTAATTTATGAAAATTAAAACTATATATCTAACCTTTCTTGAATGAAGCAATAAAAAAAGCCTCTCGAAAATCAATCCGAGAGGCTTTAAGTATGTTTTACTTCTATTAATTTCTATTTACAGCGTTCAAGTTATCGAAAGCTTCTTCTAGTCTTTTGACAATACTCTCTTCACCTTTTCTTAACCATACACGAGGATCGTAGTTCTTCTTGTTTGGGGAATCTTCTCCCGAAGGATTACCAATCTGTCCTTGCAAGTAGTCTTTTTTATCGTTGTAGTAATTGTGAATTCCTTCCCAAAATGCCCACTGAATATCAGTATCAATGTTCATTTTAATTGAGCCATAAGAAGTCGCTTCTTTGATTTGCTCAGGAGCAGATCCTGAACCACCATGGAATACGAAGAAAACTGGCTTGTCTTCCGTATTGAATTTGGCTTTGATATAGTCTTGAGAGTTTTTCAAAATCTCAGGTTTCAACTCAACGTTACCTGGCTTGTATACACCGTGTACGTTTCCGAAAGAAGCCGCAATTGTAAAAATATCACCTACTTGTCTTAAAGCGTCCCAAGCCTCAGCT
>JBLIKG010000282.1:0-3282 GCA_047636255.1 Roseivirga sp.
AATGATGCGATCTGCGCCAATTGTACCTTCAGATACTCCCGTGAAAAAACTATCACGCTTCAAGTAATCTAGTCGATCGATATCGAGCTGACTTGAGACCAATTCAGAAAGAAAGACTTTTGGGTAGGTATTATTGAAAATCTCAAGGGCCATTGAAAGCTTACCATCAAACTCTAGATTGAGTTTAGAGATAATCATCCTTGACAAATGTTCGTGCGGGACATCTTCAAGCAAACTATATTCTAATGCATGAGAAAATGGGCCGTGACCAATATCATGAAGTAAAATAGCTATGGTTGCAGCCTCAAATTCCTCGTCTGAGATTTCAATTCCTTTGTTTCGAAGATTTTCCAATGTTGCCCCCATTAAATGCATTGCACCAAGGGCATGATGGAAGCGAGTATGATGGGCACCGGGGTAAATAAGTTCGGTAAGTCCTAGCTGTTTTATTCTTCTTAAACGTTGAAAAGAAGGGTGATCAATGATATCAAAAACCAATTCGCTTCGGATTGTGATAAAACCATAAACTGGATCGTTGATAATCTTCCTTTTGTTCAAAGTTTGTGCGTTAATTCCGTTAAATTCGACCTTGTTGCTAAATTCCAATTATGCAAAGATATAATATTTTATGGGCCGATGATGAGATCGACCTCCTTAAGCCACACATCTTATTCCTTACCGCTAAGGGCTATGACATCACTCCAGTTGCTAGTGGAGCAGATGCTATTGAGTCGGTGGAAAATCAAATATTCGATGTGGTTTTTTTGGATGAAAATATGCCAGGAATGACGGGCCTTGAAACCCTAAAATACATTAAGAATAGGAGGCCTTCTTTGCCAGTGGTAATGATTACCAAAAGCGAAGAAGAAAGCATAATGGAAGAGGCCATCGGTTCTCAAATCGCTGATTACTTAATCAAGCCTCTGAATCCGAGTCAGATTCTACTTTCTGTAAAGAAGATCCTGGATAATAAAAGATTGGTGACCGAACGCACAAACCTAGAATATCAGCAGGATTTTAGGAATATCAGCATGGCCTATAATGAATACATGGATCACAATGAATGGATTGCGATTCATAAAAAGTTGGTGTATTGGGAATTAGAGATTGACAAGACAGAAAATAAAAGCATGGCTGAAGTGCTGGATATGCAAAAAATTGAGGCCAATAGCCACTTCACTCGATTCATTAAAGAGAATTACGAAGACTGGCTTAATAACCCGAATATCGAACGGCCATTGCTTTCAAATAACCTTTTAAAAACGAAAGTATTTCCTGCTTTAAATAGTCAGCCGTTATTTCTGATTATTATTGATAATCTTCGGTATGATCAATGGAAAACCATTGAGGAAGACATCACTCCTTATTTTAATGTTGAAGTTGAGGAAGCCTATTATTCTATTTTACCCACGACAACGGCCTATGCAAGGAATTCAATTTTCTCGGGGGAATTGCCATTGGAGATGTCTAAGAATAGCCCTGATTTGTGGGTGAATGATGAAGATAATGATGAAGGTAAGAACAACAACGAAGAAGCATTTCTGAAGAGGCAACTCGAAAAATTAAAAATTCAAGCAAAGATCAGCTATCATAAGATCATCCATTCTTCACAAGGAAAACAGCTCAACGATCAGTTTAATAATTTGCTCAAAAACGACCTGAATGTTGTGGTTTATAATTTTGTAGATATGCTTTCGCACGCTCGTACGGATATGAGAATGATTAGAGAGTTAGCAGCAGATGAATCAGCCTATCGTTCTTTGACCAAATCTTGGTTTTTACATTCACCATTGTATGATTTACTTAGAATGATTAGTGAAAAAGGATTCAAGGTGATGATCACTACCGACCACGGTACTTATCGTGTAAAAAAGGCACATCAGATTGCTGGCGATAAAAATGTGAATACCAACCTTCGATACAAATACGGTAAAAACTTAGGCTATAAAGAGAGTAATTCAATCTTTACAGTGCGCAACCCCGAGAAATTACATTTGCCCAAACCGAATGTTTCGACTTCTTATGCCTTTGCCGCAGAAGATGTGTTTTTCGCCTATCCCAATAATTATAATCACTATGTGAAGTACTATAAGGATACTTTTCAGCATGGTGGCATTTCGATGGATGAAATGATAATTCCTTTTATTTCGCTAAATTCGAAAAAGGGCTAATGGAAGCAGTGCTTATGCTAAAGTCGACAGGTTTGGATGACCTGAAAGCTTTATCAAAACAAGTGATTGAATTCGGTAATGAATACAAAATCTGGCTTTTGATGGGTAGAATGGGTTCAGGTAAAACCACTTTTTCAAAAGCACTTTGTGCCGAACTAGGGGTGATAGACATGGTTCAAAGCCCAACGTTTTCACTGGTAAATGAATATGAAACCAAACAAGGAGAAACCATTTATCATTTTGATTTTTATAGGGTAACAAAGGCTGAAGAAGCCTTGGATATAGGCGTTGAAGAGTATTTTTATTCTAGGAATCTCTGTTTAATAGAGTGGCCTGAAAATATTAGTGAATTAATTCCCGAAGAATACCTTAAAATTGAAATTGAGGTGCAAGGGGATGAGTCGAGAATGATTAAACTAACTAAACATGACTGAAGGTAAAAAGACGGGGTTTGCAGAATTGGCATTAGAAGGCAGTCTTTACCCTCAAGAAAAATTGATGAAGGTAAAGTCAGGAAGTAAGTCATTGACTATTGCCATCCCAAAGGAAGTTTCTTTTCAAGAAAACCGTGTTTCACTCACTCCCGCAGCGGTAGGTATTTTAGTAAATAATGGTCATGAAGTATTGGTAGAACAAGGTGCTGGCAAACAGGCATTCTTTACCGATAACGAGTACAGCGAAGTAGGCGCCAAAATTGTCTACTCAAACAAAGAGGCTTTTGAATCAAGTATAATCGTTAAAGTAGAGCCACCCATGCTCGAAGAAATTCAGTTAATGAAGCCAGGAGCAATCCTGTTTTCTGCTATTCAAACAGGAAGTAAGTCTTCTGAATACTTCGAGGCTTTGAATAAAAGAAAAATCACTGCCATTGGTTTCGAGATGCTGGAAGATAAAGCAGGTGGCTTACCCATTGTAAATGCCATGAGCGAATTGGCAGGAAGTCTTGCCATTCCGATTGCATCTGAGCTAATGAGTACTATTACAGGTGGCAAAGGAGTAATTCTCGGAGGTATCACGGGTGTTCCTCCTACTAGAGTCATTATATTAGGGGCAGGCACGGTGGCAGAGTATTCTGCAAGAGCGGCACTAGGTTTAGGCGCTGAGGTGAGAA
>JBLIKG010000283.1:0-3252 GCA_047636255.1 Roseivirga sp.
TCTAGTATCTAGAAAAATCAATTATCAAAGAAGCTTCTTCTTCTACTTAATTTGAGGTCTCTAAGCGCAGATGCTTTGATCTGAATATCTACAGTATACGAAGTAAATCGTCCGAAAGGAATCCAGTTGCCGCGCAATTCCCAGCAGCCTAAATCGCGATACACGCCAAGCGAGCTTTGAACAAATTCCTTTAACTCAAGGTCAAACCCAGTATTGAAAGTAAGCTGCCATTTGGGTGTCAATTCTAGGTTACCATTCATTCTAACCGACTGTCTTGTGGTTTTTCTGAACTCTCCGTTGAATAAGTTTTGGGAGAAGCTATAATCATAGGTGAAGCTTACATTCCAAGGCACACTAAAGTCTACATAGGCATTAGGGTCATTAAAAAATTGAGGTTGCCGTGCCGTCTGCTGTTGAGTCCTAGGTATGCCACCGTCATTGATAGAGCCATAAGCCCCAGTTGGATCTTGATCGAAGCCATCATCTTCTCCAAGTAAGCTGTCTTGTGTTCGGAATGAATTGGGGCCGGTCTGGATAATTCCTTCATTCGAATTGGATTTTGAGTTCAGGTTGGTGCTTAATGAGAATCTGGCGGATTTAAGTTTTCCTAAACCTAAGCCTCGAGAAACTGCAAGCGCATCCACTCTTCTGGTGGTAGTGGTTTCTCCGTCAGATGAAGAAAGGTAAGAATAAGGGTCTAAGATGAAACCTGCATTGACACTCACTTTCTTTTTGAAAATGCTGGTTCGGGCATTGATATTTAAATCTGCAAGATTAAAGGAATCAGCCAAGAAGTTATAGGCGGTTGAAAGAGAAAGGTTTTCAATCAAAGCGACTTTCTCGGATTTTGCCGTATCACTTCTCACCTTCATCTCTAGTTTGTTGTTGAGGTTGAAACCAATAGAGGCCGATTCTCCTAAAGATGGAGTACCAAAGATAAAACCATCATATTTGGAAAGGAATCTTGTGACAGGTGCTCCTGTCGAGGTGGTGTCAACCTGGATATTTTTATAATAACCGAACTTTTCCTGACCAAAATCTGGTCGGTAGCTAAAGCTCAAACTGGGGATCATCAAATGCCTTATGCTTTCGACTCTACTGGTCTTTTTGAAATTGAAAATACCATAAACCTGTGTCGAAATGCCAATGCTGGCACTGTAGGTATTAGATCTGCTAAAGCCGGGGATTGTATCGATTTGGACTGCATTCTCATCTTCTAAATAAGTGTAATCCAAACTTTCTAAATACCATAATTCCTCAAATTGAAGAGAAGGGCTCACGGTTAAATTCTTCAGCAATGGAAAAGAAGTTGAGATAGGAATTGTATGTCTTGCGCCATTTTGAGCATTGCTAAGTAAGTTCGAAAGACCTGCGAAAGTAACGGCAATCGTATCGGCCTGCGTAGTTTGATTCGCAATATCGAAACTAGCAGTGTTTGGCCTTATTACGTTTGTGATTCTATTGGAAGTATTAAAATTCCATGCGAAGTTTACCCTTTTCAGTACCTCAGTTTTTGACCTTGAAAAAGGCGTTAGTCTGTTCATATTCAATGAAAGCTCTGGTAAAGACACATCCAATATTCCTGTCTGAACATTTTGATTATGTCGAGCGCTGACGGCATAAGTGAAAGGAGTACCGGGCAAAGCTCCAGAAAGTGAAATATTGGACCTGAATTCGGACCTAATGTTATTCTGGAAATTTTGGCTTGAAATATTGTTACTATTATAAGTACCCGTTCCAGCATTTACGCTTGCCGAAAACCTTGAATTCCCACGACTTTCAGGTCGGTGCTGCCACGAAACCCAAAAATCTTTTGAATCCAAGGGGTCCTCATCAATTTCTGGAGTTTTATTTCGGGTGTAATTAATGTCAAAACTACCACTGTACTTATATCGCTTTTTGTAAGTTGATCGCAAACCAAAGCCATAACTTCCTTTGGAATAAATGGATCCCGTAAGGGCAGTGGTGATGTATTCGTTTTCGCCAAAAAAATAGCCACCCTCTTTCAGAAATATCCCTCTATTTCGTTCTTCTCCATATTTAGGGAAAAGAATACCTGAGGTTTGATTGCTATTAGTTTCTGGGAAAAAGCCGAAAGGGAGTCCGAAAATAGTGGGGATCCCCCCAATGTAAAGCAGAAAAGGCCCAGTAATTACCTTGTCGCCTGGGATGACTTTGATTTTTTTTGCTTTGATATAGGTCGTAGCCAAAAGGTCGTTACAGGGGATAAATTTACCCCCACTGATATAAGCACTGCCATCTGGGTTTTTCTTAATGGCTTCACCAGAAAGAAACCCCTGATCTTGTTGGGTGACAACGCCTGTGATTTTTGCTTTATTGGTTTCAAAATTATAGCGAATTCCCCTAGTTTCGTAAACACCACCACCATCTTCGAATATGGGCAAGCCTATCCATGATCCGGTTGAGTCTTGCACTCCTCTGGCTACTAATTCGTTGGTGTTTCGGTTTATTTCTATTTCTGCAGCATCTAACTTTATCTTGCCATATTGGATGTAAGCATTACCGTATAAGTACGTTACATTCGTGGCGGTTTTGGTAATGATAGAGTCTTCGGCATAGTAAACAATTGTTGTTTCAATGCCATTGCTCATTACCTTTAAGGTATCGGTACCTAATGGCTTGGTTGTTGTAGAATCGGTTCTTGGCTGTAAGGATTGAGCCCTAAGGGAGTCCAAAACGGATTGTACTGGCTTTACGGTAAGAGAATCGTTTTTAAATCTTCTTTCCTGCGCTTGAAGGCCTGTCGATAAAATCAACATGATTACAATGAAAGATATATTTTTAACTAGACTCAATAGCTTTTTCGCTTTATGGAAAAAATTCAGAATTTTGCGTAAAGGTATTCTAATAACCATTTTTATGCGAACCAAAGTGAAAAATATTGGACTTGTTGTTTTAGTGGTCTCATTTGCCTTGATATCGCTTTCATCATTTCAGACCCCTCCTAAAGAACAAAAGCGAAAATATAAAGTAGTGATTGATCCCGGGCATGGAGGTAAAGACTCAGGTACAAGAGGCAAGAACCTTCTCGAAAAGAATGTGGTTTTAGCTGTTTCGTTAAAGGTTGGAAAGTATTTAGAAGAGCTCACGGATAATATTGAAGTGATTTATACTAGAAAAACAGATGAATACAGTCATCCCAAAGTTCGTGCCATCTTGGCCAATGATGCCGATGCTGATTTGTTCGTTTCAATCCATGCCAATGCCATGCCTCCAGGTAATGAAAATGTG
>JBLIKG010000284.1:0-3251 GCA_047636255.1 Roseivirga sp.
GTACCGAGAAGAATGGTTTGGAGATGGTACTTTTAAACCTTCTTCAACAAATGCCCAATCTGGTTTTTTCCAAACAGGATTAACGGTTTTATTCAATATTTTAAACTCACCCTTTGGGGTTTTAAATATCCACTTTTTGCTATTGCCTTGTTTCAGCTTGATATAACTACCTGTAGAACAAATGTCCTTTTTAATCAGCTTGGTGCCTTTGTACAAGTAGAACTCATTGGCAGTACTGTTGATTACGATGTAATTCTTTTGAGGCGTATTGGCGGTTACCTTTTTATCAAGCGCTGCCAAATCTTTGTCCGCTTTGGCGATTAATTCATTTTGCTCCTCAAGGCTCAATTTAACAGTTGACTCATTCATGGCTATGGCGATCACCAATGGCTGAATATTGATCAGCAAAAGCATCAAAACAAGGCTTGAAAGTGCAATCAGAATCGTTTTATAATATTTATTTTTTTTCATTTTTTAACAGAGGCTAATTTCAAAGCCCCAACTATTATTACTGGTGTATTTTCAGCGGTCAATTCAAAAATTCTATCCATATCGCTATTGATTAGCGCCACACAACCATCCGTCCAATCAATTCCTTTCCCTCCATCTCCATGGATTTCAATTAGGTTACCAATGGTGGCGTTTTGAGGGATCAAGCCTTTTTGCTTATTCGCTTTAAACCTCTTTTTATCCTCGTCATTAGGGTAGTTCAGTAGCAATGCCTTATAGTATTTCGTTTGGCCTTGACTTTTTCTCTTCACTACTTTATAAATTCCTTCAGGCGTGGTTTTATCTCCTGCACGTTGCTTATCGCCCATCCAGTTGGCTCCTAGTTCCATGTCAAATGAATTGACCAATTTGCCTTTGGCATACACCAAACACTTTCTTTCTAGCTTATCTACAATGATTGCATTATTACCATTCCGTTTGGAGTCGGCAATGGCTTTTACCACCCATTTTTCCCAAAGCGGATAGTCCACGAAAAACTCCTTAAGTGAATTGTCAGCAAAAGTTGTCAGTCTTTTGACATCCGTTTCTAAAACCTTAAGGTTTTGTAACATCATTGCACCGTTATTATTCGTCAGTGCATTCTTCGTTGCTTGATACAGAAGCCTGGTTTCAGCAAGTAATTTGATCATGCTTTTGGTAAGCGGTACGTTTTTATAAGTATGATCAAATAGGTTGAGTTGAGCTTCTAATTTATCAATGCGCGAAGCAAAGTTTATCCAAGCTTTTTTATGTGCAGTCTTCGCAGACTTTTCAGCAGTTCTAGCGAATTCAGCAGATTCAGTAGCAAATTGTTTCGTTTGGGTATAGTCCTTGGCAAAGAAAAACTTCTTGTTTTCATGGCGCCATGAGATCATTGCAGAATCATACAAAGCATTGGCTTTCTGATATGTCTTTCCTGAATAAGTCGATGCCTGACTTTTTTCGGCCAATGATAGAAGCTCTCTAGCTTCAGTTAGCTCTTTCAGTGGCGGCTGCGGCATAAAGTAATTAGGAAATAAAACGACAATCAGTACCAATACAGCAACAAGCCCTGCAATTAACCACTTCACCTTCATATGTTGATGCTAAAACAAAATCCCCTTCCAGTACATAAATACCTTCAGGGGATCTGACTTTTAAAACCTAAACAACCTTATTTTCTTCTTGGAGCAGCTTTGTACTTGCTGATCACATCAGACAATTCAGTATTGATAGTAGATGCTTTCGATTTAGCAGCTGTTAATTTTTCTAAAGCAGTTTTTAAGTTACCACCTTGAACCATAGTTTCTGAATCAGCAATAGTAGCTTCTACTACATCTAATTCAGTTTTGATGGCCTCTAAAGCTGATTTACCTTCTTTACCAGTAGGCGCTTGAGTCATTAACTGTCTGCCTTCAGCTACTAAAGCTTGAATTTCAGCAGTTGATGAAGCGATTTCAGATTTAATAGCTTCGATAGTACTTACAGTGTTTTCTTCAACTTCACTAGCGAAAGCAACTACTCCATTAAACTTTTCGATGGTGGTAGTGTACTTCTTGAAAAATTTAGATTTCTGAGTTTCTAAGTCCGCCATAGCAGCTGTCAAAGAATCATTTAAAGCATTGAATTGATCTGCAACATAGATTTCTGCACCAGCAGCTTTTGCACTTGCAACAGCAGCATTTGCAGTATCCATTTCAACTTGTGGTAAATCTGCACATGATGTTACTGTGAACATAGCCAAGATTAATGCACCGATAAACGTGTTTTTAATTTTCATAATTTGTATTCTATCTTAATTGTTAGTCGCGCCTCTCAGCACGTGGTTGTTATTTTCGATCATTAAGACGCAGGCTTTTTCAAAGGTCACATCAGAATTGAAAAAATATTTTTAGGGCTTGAAAAGGGCTTAGAATAATGACGGAAGTCGGAAGTCGGAAGTCAGAAGTAAGAGCTATGGTTACCGTCATTGCGAACGCTTACGACTTAGCTTTGCGATAGCAAAAGCTTGTGACGCGGCAATCTGTCTAATAGCCATTTTGAACAAACAGATTGCTTCGTCACCTTTCTTTGCTATCGCAAGAAAGATTCCTCGAAATGACGGTAGCCCAATTTAATAAGTATTTGGCGTCCGCTGGCGCACACTAATGTTCTCAACAGCACAGTTTCATTGGATGAAAATTTAACAAATAGCCCTTTAAACTCAAGTAGAAGACAATAAGGCTTTGGCACTCTCATTGTAAACCGAAAGTAAAATTCTATAACTTGAGTACGATGCTAAAAAACATGTTTAAAACGGCTTGGAGAACATCTATCAGACACAAGCAATTTACCCTTTTGAATATCTTGGGCCTATCCATTGGTATTACTACTTGCCTGATCATTGGCCTTTATGTACAAGATGAACTCTCCTATGATAAATTTCATAAGGACAGTGATCGGATTTATAGAGTCAATCAATCCTTTATTTGGGGAGATTGGGACGAACAAATGGCTAACACAGGGCCGAATTTAGGCATTGCTTTGCGTACAGACATTCCTGAATTCGAGCAGGTAACAAGAGTGCTCCCTACCGAACCCTTTGCCGCAGCTTATAGAAACGGTTCAAATAACATCAACTCGTTTCTTCAAGAAAACCTTTTGGCGGTGGAAGAAAACTTCTTCGATGTCTTCTCATTCGAAATCATTCAAGGAGATCAATCAACTGCCCTATCACAACCTTTTAAAGTAGTAATCACCGAAGAAATGGCGATTAAGTATTTCGGAGATGCGAATGCCTTAGG
>JBLIKG010000285.1:0-3140 GCA_047636255.1 Roseivirga sp.
GGGTAACTTCAATTCCTTCTTCTCTAAGTGATTTGGACGCTTGAGTGCCGGAATAGTCGAATTCGCAGGCTTGTCCAATAATAATAGGGCCACTTCCGATAATTAGGATTGATTTGATACTATTGTTTTTAGGCATTTTTTATGAGAACGAGTGGTTGACTGGGGAACAAATTGGAACAAAGTTATGTCGAAAAGCTTATAATCAAAACCTTCATCGCTCTTTTAGCCTTTTTGTAAATAATCTTCTTTTCAATGGCTTCGATATGCCAAGAAAATGGTGAAAAGACTTTAAATTCAAGCTGTTCTTTTTTTAAAAATAATAAGCAATTATGAAGTTTGGTAAATTTTTGATGCTTTCAGTAAGCATTATTTTAATTGGATTCATGTGTGGTTGTGCCGCGAGCACGAATGCAGGTGGTAACGCTGCGAAGTCAGCAAAAAAGGTAAAAGAGAAACCATATGATCCAACTGGATCTTGGGAGTACACGGTTGCCACTCCAAATGGAGATAGTTTTGGAGTTATGACTGTTACTGGTGCGAATGGCCTTTTCGAAGCTTCTTTATCAACGGATCAATTCGGAACGCTTCAAGTTACCGGTTTCACTGTTGTAGGTACTTCCTTTTCAGGGACTCTCGATGTGATGGGTACAATGGCAGACTTATCTGGGAATTTTGATGGGGATTCGATGTCGGGCTCTGTAATGTTAGGTGCAGACAACTATCCAATGGAAGGTTCAAGAAAAGCGCAATAGGTATTTCTTGCTATCGTCCCTTCCTTATTACGCGATAAAATTTCACATGGATAGATATTAATAGCCAGTGGGTCATGACCCATTGGCTATTTGTTTTTTGTAGTTTTTGATTATTCTCCTGTTCTCATAAAGCAAATTAAATGAGGTCTTTCTTCATTCTAGATATAAATGGACTGATTAATAAGCTCCCTTTTTAGGGTAAGTGTATTTTCCTCAAGAAGGTGATCTTCCTTATGACTAAACGGGGTATTATCATCCGGAATTGTTCGACCATGTTCACTACATCAGTGACTTTCAAGCCTTCTTTTTGCTTGGCTTTAAATCGGTCAATTGTTTGGTTAAAGACTTTTTTCTGATTGGTATTTCAGGAGAAGACATTTAAGTGAAAAGAAAACCCCGATCAAATCGATCGGGGTTTTCTTTTTAGTATATCAGGATTTAGTATGAACTGAGCTAATTTCCAAAATCATGAAGTTTAAATACGAAAATATGCGATTTGAATTCGTTAAAGCCTAAAGACTACCCGAAGTGGGTAGTAGATAGAACTTAATAATCACTTAAATTTCCGCCACTAAATTGAATTGATTCGGTTTCGGAATAGTATAAAGCAAAACGAGTAAAGAACTCTAATCTGCTCAATCAAAAAGTAAATAAGGAGAAAGGGTAGCAAGATCTACTCTTACTTGATAAGATATCTGGGCTGGGGCAACCCAATAACAGTGTTTAGGTGAATAGAAACCTCGATCAGAAGGATCGGGGTTTTATTTTTTAAAGCAACAGAGATTTAAGTGGATTCATTCTGTTTGCTTATTACTCCTAATCAAATACAAAAACAGGGGATTTGAAATAGTCTAAATTTTAAAAAACTACCCAAACTGGGTAGGCGAATGAACTAAGTAATCGCCTAAATTTGGATCCTTCATATGGATGATTTCAGTTTCATATGAGCAAGCATAAACGTCTGTGCTGAAAAGTTGAAACTAATAATAATGATTAACCAAAGTACCTGGGTAGGGAAGCCTACCCATGCTAAATCAAGAGAATCTGGGCTAGAGTGACAAACTCATCAGCAACAGTGTTTAGGTGAATGGATGGATTGGGGTTTTGTTTTTACAAACCTCATATTCTTGTTCACTTTACGGAAATACACCTGCAGATTGAGTTAAAATACTTAAATCGGCTGTTTACACACAAAAAAAATGTAAAAACTACCCATAGTGGGTAGGCGAATGAGTCAAATAATCACCTACATTTCCACGCATCAAAAGACTTCAGTCACTTTGAGGCAAAGCTAAGACAACCAAAACACTTATTATATGATACTACTGCAAGCTCTAACTAGGGCATTGAAAAATTCACCTAGACTGGAATTCGGTTCTTTCACCGATACCAGAATTTTTAAATTTTCATTAGGCGTCATACTCTTGATGCTTTTCTCATTTCAAACTTATGCTCAAAATGATTCTTGGACACTCCTCAAAGAGGAGAGTGGTGTTAAGATTTACTACCAGATAACCCAATGCGATAGTCAAGAAACAGTAGATCCATTGGAATTACTCGAAGGCAACTCGCGCGAGGACATACTCAAGCTGAAATTTGTCAATGGAGGTTCGAGTGTTCAATCCGTGACGTACGCCAAGGTGACCAAGAATGCTGAAGTTGATGAATTGGAGACAATAGAATTAGGTGTGGGCACTACGATAGTTGCGACATGCGAGACATTGCCCAAAATTATACTCACCCAACAAGCTGACGATAATTACCCGATCACTGTTAATGATTTTTTAGAAGTATTTACAATTACCATTAACCAATAGAGATGATGAAAGTATCAAAAAAAATATTCTGGATATTAGGACTTTCATTTCTTTTGAACAGTCTGGTTCTTGCACAAAACGGCCTACAGATTCTTCCAAATTCTGTATTGGTGGACAATAATGATGAGCAAGTTTTAAGCGATTGGCTGATCTCTGATGGTGTAGCTTCAGGGACGCTATTGTATAGAAGGACTTTAGATGGAGCAAACAGCAATGCTTTCCATGCGAAGGCCAATAATCAAGGGCCGACCTTGATTTTGATTAAGGCAAATAATGGCACAGTGTTCGGAGGATATACGAATGCAGAATGGAGCTCAAACTCAGGGTATGTAAATGGCCCAAAGTCATTTCTTTTTAACCTTACCACTGATAAGAGAGGTTCGGTTACCAGCCCTCCGTACAGTATTTACAATCGTTCAGACTATGGTCCAACCTTTGGTGGAGGTCATGACATTCATATTAATGGTACTATGGATGGTGGTTATATAAGATCACATAGCTATCAGCCGGTTGACGGAAGTAGCAACAATTCGTCTACTTTTATTCAAGCCCTTACAGGAGTTTCTACAAC
>JBLIKG010000286.1:0-3109 GCA_047636255.1 Roseivirga sp.
CAGCCGAAATCAGCAGTACAAATGCATAAAGCCCGTTCAAACCTTTCGATTGATTAGCGATAAGTAAAATGCTCACGATCACGCTGGAGCTGATGATCCCAAAACTAGGGGATGAATTTTTGTTTTTCTTGGCGAAAATTTTAGGCATTAGCCCATCCATGGCCATGGCCATAGGCAATTGACCTTGCAAAAGAATCCAGCCATTCAAGGCACCGAAAGCTGAAAGACAAGCCGCAATGGCGACAAGGTATCTTGCTTGTTCTCCCCAGAGATTGGCAGCCGCATCGCTATAAGGCGCTACTGAAGTGACCAATTGATCAGGAGATAAGATCCCAAAGAGTGAAACAGAACTTAAGATATAGATTGCCGTCACAAAGACCGTCCCGTAAAAGGTGGCTTTAGGGATGGTTTTAGATGGATTCTTGATATTTCCTGCTGGTACTGTTGCCGCTTCGAAACCCACAAAAGCATATAAGCAGAAGGCCGTTGTAATGGTAATGGCCTGTATACTACTCGTGTCACTGCGGTTGAAAGGAATGAAATGAGAAGCCTCGAAAAAGAAAAAGCCCACAATGGTAATAGCTATAATGGGCAGCACCTTAAGAATTGTGAAAAGTAATTGAATATTACCACCATATTTCACACTTCGACTGTTAATGAGCGTGAGACTCCAAAGCGTGGCTAAACCAGTCAAAGCAGCAATCAAACTATTTTCTGAAAGGATTGGAAAGAAAACACTTAAGTAACTGATAAAGGTGATGGTGATCGCTGCATTGGTGGTCCAAATTGAGATCCAATAGCCCCAAGCCACAATAAAAGCGGTTAAATCTCCAAATGCCTTTCTGCTATAAGCATACGGGCCGCCCGTATCAGGAATTACCGCGGAAAGTTTGCTGAAAACCTTCGCTAAAATTAATGCACCTGTAGAAGCAAAAGCCCAGCCCAATAAACTAATTCCGCCATAAGGGGCGAGTGCGGTGGGAATGGAGAAAATACCTGATCCAATCATTCCTCCAACAACCAATGATGTGACGGTCCATAAGCCTAATTGCTTTGAAGAATCACCTTTGTTAGTCATAGTTAAAAAATGCCTTTAGAATGTGTATTTTGCACAAAGTGATTGAAAAGATATTAATAATAGTTGAGCATGCCTAAATACACCATTCATCCCGAAATTGATCAAGCAGAAACTTTACCTTCTTCTTTTTACAGAAGTCCCGAAGTCTTCGAAAGCCTAAAAGAAAGGGTATTTGCTATGAGTTGGCAGTTCATTGGGGATGAATCACAAATTGCTTTAGACGGTCAAGTTTATCCTTTCAGCTTTTGCGGTACTGATGAACCAATGCTTTTGACCAGAGAGCAGGGGATCATTAAAAATGTATCTAACGTGTGTACGCATCGAGGGAATATCCTTTGTCACCATCCTGCCAAGCAAAAGAACATTACTTGCGCTTATCATGGACGAAGATTTGGCTTAGATGGCCAATTTCAAAATATGCCTCAGTTCAAAGAGGCGAAGAATTTTCCACGCGTAACCGATCACTTACATGAGTTTCCATTGCTGAAATGGGCTTCTTGGTTATTTACTTCGGTAAGTAATGGTTTTGATTTTCAGGAGGTATTGGATGCCATGCATCGAAAAGTAGGTTTTATGCCTTTAGGCGAATTTAAATTGGACACAGAACGATCAAAAGACTATCTCGTCAACGCGCATTGGGCCTTGTATTGCGATAATTACTTAGAAGGTTTCCATATTCCTTTTGTGCATGCCGATTTGAATGCTGCCCTTGATTATGGCAATTACGAAACAGTACTTTATAAGCATGCCAACCTCCAAATTGGTTTTGCAGATGGCAGTGATCATGTTTTTGATTTCCCTGAAGGGCATGAAGACCATGGAAAGTCAATTGCCGCTTATTATTTCTGGCTTTTCCCCAATATGATGTTCAATTTTTATCCTTGGGGCTTGTCTATCAATGTGGTGAAACCCATCTCTGTCGACAGAACGAGGGTCTCGTTTATTACCTATGTGTATGATGAATCGAAATTGGATACAGGCGCAGGAGCAGGCTTAGACAAAGTAGAACGCGAAGATGAATTTGTAGTAGAAGGCGTGCAGAAAGGAATGAAATCCAGTGTTTACCATACCGGCCGCTATTCACCCAAAATGGAAAGGGGAGTCCACCATTTTCATCGTTTGCTGACTGAGTTTATGAATGGGGAGTGAGTTGGTTGGTTAGACAATTTAAAGATTGAGAAGTCAGTAGGCCAAGCAATACACGGGCAATCATGTTAAATGGGATCTCAGTGTTTAATATAATGATAGCCAAGTGCTTCTCCTCACCAATCGGCTTCGGAGCGAAAGTATGTTCTTGCGATCCTCGTACTTCAGAGATCGTGTTTTTGGCGCAAATCCCCAGCCACGAGGAGTAGAAGCTTTCGCTGAAGGTGATGTTACATCATTTATCGGTGGGATCTTCGGGGTGCCTAACGTTATCCTTTAATTAAAGAATCCTTCTCAACGTCAACTGGTTGATGCAGTTCAAGCTTTTCATCAAACTGCAATACCTCGTCAAAATCATTGAATTCATAAACGGAAAATTCAAAAAGTAGAAAACTTAGGGACGCATGTGTAAGGCTTTTCTAAATTATAAAAGGTATATTAAAATATCTCGATGAAAATATGACAAATCAATGACAAGTAATTATGCCTCATCCAACTGTAATGCTTCCAGAAAAGGAATAACAGTGAAGGCGCTTACTGATGAGGTTTTTGGTAATGCAACCAAAGGAAAGGCTTAGAAGGTAATTCTGACGAATTAAAAAGCCCACTGAAATACAGTGTACAATCAATAAAGTTATTTCAAACTCATCAGTTTAAAGGAATAGAAAGAAAAACTGAATGAGAAAAATAAACTATCAAAACCCCCTTCAACTGTCGGTTTTAAGGACGATAGACGAATAATAAAAGTCTTTAAAACTCATTTATTGGGAGTTTATAAAACAAACAAACATGGATATAGAAAAATTAAATCTACCCTCAGAGGTAAAGAAAATACTTAAGTACTGGCGTGTTATTGGCACCTTGCTAGTCTTGGGGATCATTTTG
>JBLIKG010000287.1:0-3089 GCA_047636255.1 Roseivirga sp.
ACAGTCCTAATATCCCCATCCAGAACTATGCTGGGTGGTTTGTCCTTTCCTTTCTGATCCATTCTCTTTTTCAAAAACTTAATTTTGGTAAAAGAAACCCATTAGCTCTTCAACTTTTAATCATTCAATTCATCTTTTTCGCGGTGTTGAACTTATTTCACTAATTGCTTAAACAAAACCTCTAAACTTAGGTTCTAACTTCATGACGGCAGTAATGTGGCTTTTGGTAGGTTTCGTGCTGATGGAAACATTTTCTTGGTGGATTCATAAGTATGTCATGCATGGCGTTTTATGGAAAATTCATAAAACACATCATCAACACACCAAAGGTTACTTTGAGCTCAATGATTTATTCACTCTTCTTTTTGGAGGAACAGCTGTTATTCTGATTTTATTGGGAGCAGCATCATTAGATTACAGATTCTGGATTGGGTGCGGTATAAGCCTTTATGGCTTGCT
Organism: Roseivirga sp.; assembly: GCA_047636255.1. Classification (GTDB taxonomy): domain Bacteria; phylum Bacteroidota; class Bacteroidia; order Cytophagales; family Cyclobacteriaceae; genus Roseivirga. The sequence goes on from JBLIKG010000287.1 coordinate 460, forward strand.
CTATTTTGTTCTTCACGATGTGTTAATTCACAAAAGGTTGAATTGGTTGGGCAGGCCAAAAACAAAATACCTCAAAGCAATTACAAAAGCACATAGAGACCATCATAAAACAAACGAAAAAGACGATGCTGTCTCGTTTGGTTTATTTGTCGTCCCAAAGAAATATTTTAGTGAAGAAGGAAAGAACTGACTGTGGCAAATTATTCAATTAAGGACTTAGAACATTTATCAGGCATAAAGGCGCACACTTTGCGTATCTGGGAACAGCGCTATGCGTTGATCCAACCAAGCCGAACAGAAACTAATATTAGGTTCTACGATCAAGAAGATCTGAAACTTATTCTCAACGTGTCATTGCTAAAAGACAATGGCTTCAAAATCTCCAAAATTGCCTCAATGAGCCAAGAGGAGATGTTTAGCGCGGTGATTGAAGTTTCGGAAAAGTCAACAAGCTTTGCAGATCAAATCTATGCGTTAACCTTGTCGATGATTGATTTAGATGAACAGCGTTTCGAAAAGATCATTAGTACCAATATTCTTAAAATTGGTTTCGAAAGAACCATGATGAATGTAATCTCACCCTTTCTGGCAAAAATTGGTATTATGTGGATTACAGATGCAATTAATCCAGCCCAAGAACACTTTATAACTCATTTGATAAGGCAGAAAATAATGGTTGCCATTGACGGACAATATTCAACAACTGACGCCAATTCATTTAAATACATGCTTTTCCTTCCCGAAGGTGAACTCCATGAGTTAAATCTGCTGTTTGCGAATTATTTAGTCAAAGCAAGGAATAATCGAGTAATTTATTTAGGTCAAACGCTACCTTTAGGCGATTTGAAATTGGCCTACGAAACGTATAAACCTGAGTACTTATTGACTGTTTTAACATCTAAGCCATTAGATATGACCACTGAAGAGTATTTGAATAATCTTTCTACATCTTTTCCTGGTAGTAAGATGTTGGTGAGTGGACGTCAAGTGGTGGGTCAAGACTTAAAATTACCTGAGAATATCATTCAAATTACGAGCCTTCCACACTTAATTGAATTTATAGAAGAACACTCAAAGGCATTGTCCATGCCTGCATAAAGTAATCTACCTTACCGTTCAAATAAACATTTTATTTTGTTTAAGAAAAATTAAGTTAAATGCAACTACATGAAAAAGGCCTTCCCTCTAAATGAAGGCCTTTTTCATGTGTTTCTGCCTCGTTTTCACTAATCAGAATCACAATTTGTTTAACCATCCAATAAAAAGATTCCACAGAATAGCTTGCATTTTGTTTAACTGATCACCATCTTTGATTAAACAAAAACAAAATAACTATGACAGCTCTTGAGTACAATCATGAAATCAGTCAGATGACAAAGTCCTTAAAGCCTTTTGCCTTAAAGCTGACTAAAGACTCTGAAGATGCGAACGATTTGCTTCAGGAAACTTTAATGAAAGCCTTTAAGAACAGAGAGAAATTTTCTGAAGGAACGAACCTTAAAGCATGGCTATATACCATAATGAAAAACACCTTCATCACCAATTATCAAAAGATGGTGAGAAGAGGAACCTTCATCGATACTACCGATAATCTACATTTCATTAATTCATCTGACAGCAAAATTGAAAATAGAGCATATGGGGATTTTGCTCTAAGGGATATAAATGAGGCCATTGACAGACTAGATGATGTTTACAAAACACCATTTATGATGTATTTCCGTGGCTTTAAGTATCAAGAAATCGCTGAAAGACTTGAAATTCCAATTGGAACTGTGAAAAACAGAATTCACATTGCCCGAAAACTTTTAAAGGAAAAATTAACAACATACGGTACTCGATAGTAGTTTAGCCTCTATGAAAAAAGGCGAAGTACTAGTTATAGGTTCTGGTTTTGCGGGATTGTCAAGCGCAATTTGTTTGGCGGATCAAGGTTTCAAAGTAAAAATTTTAGAAAAAAATTCCACTATAGGTGGAAGAGCCCGTCAGTTCACTGAATCGGGCTTTACTTTTGATATGGGGCCAAGCTGGTATTGGATGCCTGATGTCTTCGAAGCCTTTTTTAATAAGTTCGGCAAATCAACATCAGATTATTACAATCTCATTCGACTTGATCCTTCTTATCAGGTAATTTATGACAAGGATGATTTTATGCCCTTACCAGCAAAGATGACCGAACTCGAGACCCTTTTTGATTCTATCGAAGCTGGCGCAGGCTTGCAGCTTCGTAAGTTTCTAAAACAAGCGGAGTATAAATACCAAGTGGGCATCAACGATTTGGTCTATAAGCCTGGAAGATCTTTGCTCGAATTCTCTAATCCAAAATTACTCGTAGATGTCATTAGAATGGATGTTTTCCAATCTATGGCAAAGCATGTTAGAAAATTCTTCAAACATGAAAAGCTGATTCAGTTGATGGAATTTCCTGTGTTGTTTTTAGGGGCATTACCCGAAAAAACTCCTGCTTTATACAGCTTGATGAATTATGCCGATATGGCTTTAGGCACTTGGTATCCTGAAGGCGGGATGTATAAAATTATTGAGGCGCTTGAAAGTCTTGCAAAAGAAAAAGGAGTTGAAATTCTGGTTGATCATGAAGTCAAGTCCATTAATAGCTCAAATGGCAAGGC
>JBLIKG010000288.1:0-3043 GCA_047636255.1 Roseivirga sp.
TGGGAAGAAGAAGGCATAGTTTTTTCATTGCACTTTCAATGCCGCTAAATCAGGCTTTTCAACAGACTTATAGACTGCAAGAGGAAGTTCATCAAATACCATCACATTGGTGATTTGTCTATCACCGCGGTCACCAGAAAGCAGAATGTTGCCCATCTTCTGATAGTTTTGGAATGGCACATTAAAGCCCTGAGCCGTATCGGCAGCGTTTCTATAGTAAGCCCATTGACTTACCAGTTTACTTTCTTTATCTACCCATACCCAATAGCGATTGTTTGGGGTTACTCCCACTGCTTCGAAAGTCAATTCGAGTTTGTCAGCCATTTTTTCTTTGGTCATTTCTTCACCCATATATTTTAGCGTAACGCCAGAGTCTTTCAATTTATAAGGCATTACCAACCAATAGGCATCGTTGATCCAAGCACTTTTACCTCGGCTTACTAAGTCCGCTAGCGAATCAGCATCGGTTATTTCTCTTCCATCAATGAATACTTTTCCAGTGTTATCGTTAATGTTGACCAAGAAAGTCGTGTTGCGCATATCAATACGGACATCGCCAGTCCATTTATCCCAAACGAGCTCACGTGCACCAAAGAAATTCCATGCGATATGCCGAGTTTCATCCCAAGCTTTTCGTCCTCCCATGGCTTCCATCACTTCATCCGCGATAATCATTGCTTCGGCATCGGATGCTTCTAGATTAAATCCTTCGGCTGGGGGGTTACCATAATCTTCGTCAGTCTGTTCCTGAGCTTTTGGCCCACAGGCAAGGACGGTGAAAATAATTAAGAAGAAGGCTAAAATTGAGTTCTTGGTTTTCATAGGTCTTGATTTGACTACTAAGATAATGGGCTTTTCTGAAGATTCCATTTGAATTGCGACACATGCACTGGTTTCAGTTGCGAACGGTTAAAGAAAGTCGAAAAGGGTATAAACTACATTTAGGAACTTTTATTTGCTTTGTCCGTATTTAAAAAACTACATTTAGGAAGTTAATTAAATAACAGCCTGAAAATAAGGTTCAACTTTATAATATGAAGAAGTTTCAACTCGGAGAATTTGAAGAGATAGTACTCTTAACTGTAGGCGTGCTTTTCGGAGAAGCCTATGGTGTTTCTATTAAAGAAGATATTCAGAACAGATTGAAGCGGCAAGTTTCTGTTGGAGCCTTGCAGTCTGCACTGCGCAGAATGGAAAAGAAAGGTTTTTTGGTTTCAGAATTTGGAGAGGCCACAAGCGAGCGCGGGGGTAAACGGAAACGCTATTTCAAAATCACTGCGCTTGGTAAAAAAGCACTCGAATATAACATTGAAACCCGAATGGATTTGTGGAAACAAATTCCTGAAGTGGCTTTTGAATTTAAAATATGCTAAAGCGGCTTGGTGAAAAATTATTAAGACTCTACTGTCATCCAGATTTTCAAGAGGATATTCATGGTGATTTGGAGGAGTATTTTAGAGTGAATAGCTCTGAAAAAGGCGATGCTTATGCTGAAAGAAAATTTCTTGTGGATGCTGTGATGCTCTTTAGGTTTTCACTGCTTCGCGAAAACTGGTTAAGTCAAAAACTAATACAAACAACAATGGTCAAAAACAACTTTAAGATGGCGTATCGCAGTATGATGCGTCAAAAATTCTATTCTGAACCTTACTGGTTTAGCAATTGGTATGTAAGCCTGTATCTTCATTGCAATTTTTGTGAAAGAAGAGCTAAGTTTCGATAAGCATTTCGAAGATTCAGACAAGGTTTTTCGTATTGCCGCCAATATTAAGTTTGGTGATAATGTGTTCAATCTTTCATTCACACCGGATCCAATGGCTAAGGTCGTAAAGGAGGAGTTCCCTGAGGTAGAAAATGCCGCCAGAACGAGAGGAGATGCAACTATCCTTGTCTCTTACAATAATGATTATTTCCGCCAGCCGAATATTACTTGGGCAGACCAAGAGTTCTTTTCAATTTTTTCAATCCCACTTCTAAGAGGGGATAGGAATCATTTATTGGACTAGCCCAATACGGTTGTAATCACAGAATCCACAGCCAAAAAGATTTTTGGTGAGGAGGATCCTTTAAATAAAGTCATCCGATTCAACGATGAACTGGATATAAAAGTGACCGGTGTGATTCAAGATATTCCAGACAATACTCACTTTAAGTACAACATGTTTGTCACGATGCTCAATAGAGCAGACGCCAGACAAAATGTTTGGTTGAGTAATAATTTCACCACCTATCTCAAGTTGAATGCTAAGGAATCTCAAGCCATCGTAGATGGACGTTTTCCTGAATTCATTATGAAGCATTTTGCAGAACAGGTCAACCAAATGATGGGGATCAAGTTGGAGGATGCCGTGGCCAGTGGTGCCTTGGCTGCCACTTATTTTCTGCAACCTATCGAAGACATTTATTTGTACTCAAATATGGACTTTGAATTACGTTCTGGCGGTTCAATTGATAATGTTTACATATTCAGTATCATCGGTTTCTTTATTCTCTTGATCGCTTGCATCAATTTTATGAATATGGCCACGGCTCGGGCTTCTGTTAGAGCGAAAGAAGTTGGTGTCAGAAAGGTGTTAGGTTCTTTAAAATCGCAATTAATCAATCAGTTTTTAATCGAATCTATACTTAGTAGCATTATTGCAGCCATAGTCGCAGTGATAATTGTCACGCTGCTATTGCCTTCTTTCAATACGCTTACGGATAAGCAAATTGTCAATCCGATTTTTAGTTTGACAGGGTTTTGGCCTTTTCTGCTGATCTCAACTTTAATAATAGGCTTTTTGGCAGGGATTTATCCCGCTTTTGTATTGTCATCGTTTTCTCCTTCCAAAGTATTAAAAGGCGAAGTTACCCAAGGAAAAAAAGCGGGTTGGATGAGAAATATATTGGTGGTGATTCAGTTTTCAACTTCAATTTTTCTAATTATTGGTTCAGCTTTTATTTACAGCCAGTTGGATTACCTTCAACATAAAGAATTGGGTTTTAACAAAGATCAAATACTTGTGATCAACGAAACACAACTTTTAGGCAATCAACTCCAAGC
>JBLIKG010000289.1:0-3032 GCA_047636255.1 Roseivirga sp.
TGCTGAGAGTCAAATAGATTAATCTGCATAAGACAAAAATAGAAAAGGCTTCGCAAGTATGGACTAAATCTTCAAAGTATTCTGGTGATTTGGATTTTAATAATTAAACTCTACATTTGTAGAGTACACTCTAAAACAGTAGAGCATGAGTTTATCAAAAAGCGAAGAACAACTAATGAACTACCTCTGGAAGTTAAAATCAGCTTTCATGAAGGATCTGTTATCAGAATTTCCTGATCCAAAACCAGCAACAACCACGGTGGCTACATTGTTGAAAAGGATGCAAGACAAGGGATTTGTGGATTACAAACTCTACGGAAATTCCCGGGAATATTTTCCTTTGGTAAAAAAGAAAGACTACTTCTCGACTCATCTCAAAGGGCTGATTAAGGACTTTTTTGATAATTCCAGCACGCAATTCGCCTCGTTTTTTACGAGTGAAACCGACTTAAGCACAGAACAGCTTGAAGCATTGAAAAAGATTATTGACGAACAAATAAAGAAACAGCAATGATCAAGGCATTATTAGAAATATCGCTCTGTTTATTGGTCCTTTTTTGCATCTATAAATTGGTGTTGGAACAGACCAGCTTGCACCGTTTTAAACGATTCTATTTGTTATTCTGTCTTCTTTTCTCTTTGGCAATTCCGTTTTTAGAGATCGAAATCACTAGCGAAAATCTCATTATTGCCTCAACCGAAAAGGTAACAGATACGATTTATGAAGTCATTCTTGGTACTGAATCCACAACGGAAACTACATTTGCGGAAGGCCAAGTTTCTACTGAAGTAGAAAAACCGCAAAGCTATGCCTGGCTGATTTATACAAGTTATTCTTTGGTAGCCCTTATTCTGTTGATTCGCTTTGGTAGAAACATCTATCGATTGGTCAGAAAGGCATTTTCGCATACTAGAATACCTTATAAAGAAGCCGAAGTAGCGCTCTTAAATGAAGCGGTCATTCCACATAATTTTCTGAAGTACATTTTTATCAATAAGGAAGATTACAGAAATGAAGGTCTAAGAGAAAGGCTTCTAGCGCATGAATTGGGTCATGCCAAGCAAAAACATTCGCTCGATATTTTACTGGTCGAGTTCCTTCAGGTCATCTTTTGGTTTAATCCGCTTTATTATCTCTATGGAAAAGCCATTCGATTAAACCATGAGTATTTGGCCGATTCCATTGTACTGAAGTCTTTCGAGGATGTAGCACAGTATCAAATCTTGCTATTGCAATTCGGAAATAGAAAACAAGGTGGTGAACTCAATTTAGCCTGCCTTTCCAATTATTCATTAACTAAAAAAAGATTCAAAATGATGACACAACACACTTCTAAAATAGCAGCTATGGTACGCGTGGCTATTTTACTACCACTTTTAGTGGTCACAATTCTGGCTTTTGGTTTAAATACCCAAGCCTCAGAGCTCATTGAAAGCAGTACCAATGACTTTATTGATAATCTTGAAAATTCTATTTTTCAAGAGAACAAACCAGAGATATTACCTATCGCTGAAGAAGATATCCTTAAAGCCACTTCAAATTTTGGAATGCGAAAAGACCCAATATCGGGTGATCAAAAGATGCATTATGGTATAGATTTTTCTGCTAACACAGGGAAGCCTGTTGTTGCAAGCGCATCAGGGACAGTGGAAAAATCCGAAACTCTATCAGGCGGTTATGGCAAGTACATACAAATTAAGCATGGCGGACAGTACCAAACACTTTATGCTCAGTTGAGTGAAATCAATGTTGAGGTAGGAGATAAAGTCGAAAAAGGGCAGGTAATTGGTAAAGTCGGTAGTACGGGGCATAGCACTGGGCCACATCTCCATTATGAAGTGATTAAAGATGGAAAGAGGGTGGATCCTAGAGGCTACTATAAAGCTGAAAACGCTAGTTGGAATAAAGTGGTCATTTACTTATCATTTGATAGAGAAACTCAAAAACAATTTGGTTTAGGTGAAAAACACAGAATGGTCAATTTTTGGCCGGGCCATCGATTTCAAAAAATAGTTTATGACGATGAAAAGGTGGTATTTTTTGAGAAAGGGAATGAGCCTTTTGTTAAAAATATAGCTGATTTAACTCAAGAACAGGTGTATTCAATCAAGGCATTGAGATTCCCTCCACCTCCAATTATCATGAAGAGGCCACCTATTCAAGCGATTGTGGAGAATTGGGGAGACCCGAAACAGTTTGGGGTTTGGATTGATGAGGTTAGGGTCGATAATAATGAAATGGGAAAGTATAGTGCTTCAGATTTTTCATACCATTTTGTAAAAGAGTTAAAGAGCAACTCAGAAAATTACGGTGAGTATAGATATCAACTCAATTTAACTACTCATAAAAAATACGAGGAAGACAGAATAAGGTCAGTAGAAAATGGCAAGGAATGGCAACGCACTACCAAAGAGTTACTGGCTAAGCTTGACTTCTAGCACAGATTTATAAACTCAAATGCACAACAAAAAAAGCCCCGACATGTCGGGGCTTTTAATTTTTAAGCTCTTTGCTAATTACTTTTTGTAACGTTTGTTGAACTTCTCAACACGTCCTGCAGTATCAACAAATAATTTCTTACCAGTATAGAATGGATGAGAGGCAGAAGAAACTTCCACTTTGATCATTGGATAGGTATTTCCGTCTTCCCACTCAACAGTTTCACTTGAAGTCATTGTAGACTTAGTTAAAAACTGGAATTCACTTGATGTATCGTAAAATACAACTGGTCTATAATCAGGATGGATTTCTTTTTTCATAACGCTTTTCTTATACTTCCTCCAAAAAGGACTGCAAATGTAGTGACTAACTCAATAAGTCGCAAACATAATAGTTTTATTCTTGAAGAAATTCTGCTTTGGCAAAAATATAATTTATCCTAAACCTGCAGTGTATATCTTGCAAAGGTATTTATCTAATTTATGAAGAAGCTATTTTTACTAATCATCTTCGTTGGCTCAGCTTTACAAGTGTTAGCACAAAGTACGATGATTCCTTATAATCGCGAGTATTATCATTTGATTGATCGATT